>DAITOE010000147.1:0-2084 GCA_036834245.1 Clostridia bacterium
GCCTCCTACGGCATGACGGACACCATGGGCCGGATGCACTCCGATGCCCAGTTCGCAGGCTCCTCCTCGGTGCCGGCCCACGTGGAAATGATGGGCCTCATCGGCATGGGCAACAACCCCATGGTGGGCGCCACCGTGGCGGTGGCGGTTGCCATCGAGGAAGCCGGAAAGCAGTAATTAAACCCAACATCTGCCGGAGGGGCCAGCGCCCTTCCGGCTTTTTCTTTTGGGAAAGCCGGCGCTTTGTGTATAATCAAGGTGTAGTACAAGGATTTAGAGAAAACGAGGTGCCAAGATGAGTTTTACCAAAAAACGACCCACCTTCCTGCGCTTTGTGTTCACCATCTTTTTGGGGCTGATTCTAAGCGGCGGCATCCTGATGCTGGTGCAGCAGTTCTATCAGAGAAACCTGGAGCAAAGCGCCCTGCGGGAGCCCTTTTTCTACCTGACCGGCATCAGCGCCCTGGTCATCGCCCTGTTTCTGGTGTTTCCGGCCAACAAGCCCTTCCGGCTGTTCAAATGGCTGTGGCGTCTGCTGATCCTGGGGGTGGTGGTGGTGCTGCTGTGGGGTGTGGGGGGGTTTTACATCGCCCAGAACGACCTGCTCTACATGCCGGGCCGCCGGGAATTGCAGGCAGAAGCTTTCCTCAAGGAGCAGGCTGATGTGGAAGAGGTGCAGATAACAGGTGAAAACCAGGAGCGCTACCAGGGCTATCTCTGGAAGACGACCCCGGGCCAGGCCGGCCTGATCCTGTACTTTGGCGGCAACGGCGAGCTGGCTGCCGGCCGCCTCCACGAATTGAAGCGCAACCAGGCGGAAATCTTCCTGGCCGGCTACCACTTCATGATGGTGGACTATCCCGGCTATGGCGTTAGCGGCGGCGAACCCACGGAGGAGAGCATCCTCAAGATGGCGCAGCAGGCCTATGACTATGCCATCACCCGCCCGGAGGTGGACAGCAGCAAAATCGTCCTGGCCGGGTGGAGCCTGGGCTCCGGCCCTGCCAGCTACCTGGCGGCCAACAACCAGGCGGCGGGCCTCATCCTGATGACGCCTTTTTATAATGGGACAGAGATGGTGAACATCTACCTGGAGCAGGAGTTTCAGGCGGGCAGCGCAGTGAAGGCCATCGCATCCCTGCTGGTGCGCAACAAATACCCCAACGATACAGCTGCCAAGACGGTCTCTGCTAACGCCCGGGTGCTGGTCTTGGGAGCCCGGCAGGACAGCCAGATTCCCTATGAGCAGGCAGAGCGGCTGGCGAGCCATTTCCCCAACGCGGAGTTTGTGCTCCTGGATGGCCTGCACCATGCCCCCTGGGTGGAGCAGCGCTCCCTGGAGGCCATGAAGGCCCTCCTGGACGCCGTCAGCGCGCAATAAAAAAGCCGGGAAGAATCCCGGCAGCACATGTTGAGATTGATTGTAGATTACAGCGACAGCACCAGGTCGCTGTTTTCTTTGATTTTAAAATGCTCAAAATACCGGTTTTCCATGGGAATCCACTCCCCCTGGAAACGGGGCAGCATGGCTTCCGGCACCCGGGCCTTTAAGCGCTGCAGCTGGGTGTCCGGGTCGATGGTCAGGAAAACCTTCAGGTCATAGGCCCCTGTCAGATCCGGGTGGAGGCAGTAGGAGCCCTCAATAATCACCAGCGGCCCGGGCGCAAATAAAACAGGATTCAGTCTGTTTTCCTGACAGTCATAGGCCTGGTACTGGAAGGGCCTGCCCCCGCGCAGCCGGGACAGCACCTGGGTGTTCAGGCGATCCCGGTCCATGTTACCGCCAGGCTCCTGCAGCCGCTGGGGGCTGCGCTGGTGGGGCTGCAAAAAGAAGTCATCGGCGTGGACGGTGACGCTGCCTAGGAAATCTTCCATCAGTTGCCCTGCCAGGGTGGTCTTGCCGCTGCCGCAGGGGCCGTCTATGGCGACGACCACCGGCTGGTGTTCTGCCATCTGGGCCTGGATGCGCCTGACCAGCTCCTGGTATCCGGCCATCAACGCTCCTCCCGGAAATAGTTGATGCCGCAGGAGGCGGGCTGCTGGTTTTCCCGTTTCATGCGGATGGAGGACAGCACCAGCACCAC
>DAITOE010000147.1:2184-4672 GCA_036834245.1 Clostridia bacterium
CCCAGGCCGCACAGGGCGCCGCCGATAATTATATGCACGTATTTGTAGGCGTTCACAGGGATGCCCATGGCGTCCGCTGCCGCCGGGTTCTCGCCCACGGCCCGCAGGTTTAAGCCCATGCGGCTGCGCCTGAAGTACAAACTCATCGCAATGCCCAGAAGGAGCGCCAGGTAAGTGAGGATGCTGTGGCGGAACAGCAGGGTGCCGATGACCGGCAGCTCGCTCAGGGCGCCCAGGTGCAGGGGGGACAGGAGGGACTTCAGCCGGGCGGACATAAAGACGGTGTCCACCGGCAGGTTCAGTTTGGTTTTCTCCCCCAGGAAATTGGCAATCCCCGTGCCGAAGATGGTGAGGGTGAGGCCGGTGACGTTCTGGTTGGCTTTTAAGCTGACGGTTAAAAAAGCATACAATGCAGCGCCCAGGGCGCCGGCCAGGATGCCGGAGAGCAGGGTCATCACCAGGGAATCCGTGTAGAACCCGGCCAGGAAGCCGGCAATGGCCCCCATGTACATCATGCCCTCCACCCCCAGGTTCAGGTTGCCTGCCTTCTGGGTGAGGATTTCCCCCAGGGTGCCGTACAGCAGGGGCACGCTGGCCAGGATGGCGGCATAGAGGAAGGCGATGGCCTGGTCGGCAAAATGGCTCATGCGGCCACCTCCTTCCTGGAGGTCAAGCGGTACTGGAGGAAAAACTCTGCCCCCAGGACGGAAAACAGGATGATGCCCTGGAGGATGTCCGACATGGAGGCCGGGATGCGGTATTCCGTCTGCATCATGCTGCAGCCCTTCTGCATGGCGGCAAACAGGAAGGACACCACCAGGCAGCCCACAGGGGACAGGCGCGCCAGCCACACCACGCTGACAGCGGCAAAGCCCCGGCCGCCTGCCACGGCGTCGGTCAGCTGCCGGTCCGGCCCGGCCACCTGCAGCATCCCCGCCAGGCCGGCGATGCCGGCGGATAAAAACATGGTGCGCATGATGATCCTGTTCACCGGCATCCCGGCGTAGCGGGCGGTGCGGATGTTTTCACCCACCACGGTGATCTCATAGCCGTGCTTGGAGTAGCGCATGTAGACAAAGACCAGCACCACCATGACAAGCAGCACAATCCAGCCCACATGCAGGTTGCCCACAAAGGGGAAGGGCACCTCCGGCAGCCGGGCCTGCCTGGGGAAGCGGGGGGTGGCCGCAAAGCCGCCGGCAGGGTCCCGCCAGGGGCCTTCCCTAAGGTAGGTAATCAAATAAAACACGATGTAGTTGAGCATCAGGGTGAACAGGGTTTCGTTGGTGCCAAAGCGGGTTTTGAACCAGGCGGGCACCAGGCCCCAGAGGCCGGCAAACACAAAGGCTGCCGCCGCCATCAGGGGCAGCAGGATGTATGTGGGCAAATGGGACTGGAAATAGGCGAAATAGCTGGCGGCGATGGCCCCGGCTGCAATCTGCCCCTCGGCGCCGATGTTCCAGAACTTCATCCGGAAGGCCAGCAGCACCCCTAGGCTGGTGAGGGCCAGGGGGATGGTCATTTTCAGGGTTTCTTTCTGCATCCCCGCCGTGCCCAGGGCCCCCTTGAGCATGGTGCCGTACACCGACAGGGGGTTCAGCCCCTGCAGCGCCAAAAAGGCGGCCCCCATGGACAGGGCAAAGACCACAGCCAGGGCGCGGTAGGCCCAGGCCAGGGCGGGCTTCACCTCGCCCCGCTGCACGATGTGGGGCATCACCCAGGGTTTAGGCATAATCGTCCTCCTTGTCCGTGGTGAGGCCGGCCATCTTCATGCCCAGCAGCGCCTTGGTGGCAAACTGGGTCTCCACAATGGCGCTCACCCGGCCCGCGCACAGCACCAGGATGCGGTCGCACAGGCCCAGCAGCACGTCCAAATCCTCCCCCACAAAGAGGATGCCCACGCCCTTTTTCTTTTGCTCGTTGAGCATGTCATAGATGGTCATGGAGGCACCGATGTCCAGTCCCCGCACCGGGTAGGCGGTGATGAGCACCCGGGGGTTCAGGTTGATTTCCCGGCCCAGCAGGATCTTCTGTACATTGCCGCCGGACAGCTTCTGGATCCGGGTGTGGATGCCCGGGGTCACGATGCGCAGCTGCTCCACCATGGCGGCGGCTTCCTCCCGGGCCTTTTTACGGCTTAAGAAAAAGCCTTTCTGGTCCCGGTAGGTTTTGAGCAGCAGGTTATCCGGCATGTTCATGCCCCCCACCAGGCCCATCCCCAGGCGGTCCTCGGGGATGAAAGCCATGGACACCCCCTGCTTGATGATCTCCAGGGGGCTCAGGCCGTCTATGCGGGTGTCCCCTAAGAACACCTCGCCGCCGTCAGGCTTTTCAATGCCAGCGATAATCTCGCACAGCGCCTTCTGCCCGGAGCCTGCCACCCCAGCCACCCCCAGGATTTCACCGGCCTTCAGGTCAAAATGGATGTCGGACAGCAGCTGCCTGCCGCCCTCGTCCCTGGCGGACAGGTTCTTCACCCGCAGCAGGG
>DAITOE010000148.1:0-4592 GCA_036834245.1 Clostridia bacterium
TGCAGGGCAGGGGGCTCCTCCTGGAATACCTCTGATGGCGGCAGTTCCTCCGCCATGGGGAAGGTGGCGATGGGCACCGGGCGAAGGTTTTCCCAGGGCAGGGAGGGCACAAAGGCCGGGGGCAGCTCCTGCGCCAAATGGTCTTCCTGGGGCTGCGCTTCCTGGTAGAACTGCTCCTGGTAGGGCTCCTCCTGCAGCGGCAGGGGCTGGATGCCTGCGTCCTCCGGGTACTCCGGGTATTCCTGCTGTGCAGCATAGGGCGCCGCCTGGAAATCAAAATAGATGGGCTCGTCATACAGGGCGGACTGACCCTCCCCCTGCAGCTCCTGGTATTCGGGCAGGTCCAGGGGCGAATGGTCCAGGTCTTCCATGTAGCTGCGGGTCTGGTGGAGGCGGCGCCTGCCGATGACGCGGCGCAGCCAGGAGCTCCAGACGTAATAGGGCCGCCAGCGGATCAGCCAGATGACATAATCCACCACCGTGCCAAACAGAAGCAGGATTAGGATCATGGGCAGCCAGAAACTGCGCAGGAAGCCGGCAAAGGCACCGCCCTCGTTGGTGATCAGGTTCCACAGCCCGTTGAACAGGCTGCCGGTCCACCCCAGGAGCAGTGCGAAAAGCCGGTCTGCGATGATGTTCATAGATTACTCGCCGCTGACGGCGGCCACCGGTGCGATCTCCACCGTGATGTATACCGCGTTGTCGCTCATGTGCACGACACCCTGGGGCCTCTCTACCCGCAGCGCCCGGATTAAGGTCTCCTTCACGCCGGTGACGTCAATGCCGGCGGACAGGTCCAGCAGCTTGATGCCCGCCAGCTCCTCCTGGTCCCCTGCGATAAGGACCGTGGCAGGGTCCGAGGTGACGCTGACCACCTCATAGCCCTCCTGAAGCCTGCCTTTCAGGATGCCGGTCAGGTTGATGTCCACGGTCTTGGTGGGGTAGACCACCTGTTCCACCAGGAGGGTGTCCAGCAGCACGTTTTCACTGGTGACGCTGATTAAATTGCTGGCCACTTCCTTGCCGTCAATGGTCATCAATCGGAAGGGCACGGCGCTGTACTGGATGCCGGCACTGGCATCGTGAACGGCCGGGGTGTAATTAGCAATCACTGTGGCCACCTTCTCCACCAGGGAGCGGGGGCCGGAAATGACCACGGTGCTGGGGTCCGCCGTGGCGCTGGCGCTGTAATAGCCCTCCGGGGTCTGGCCGTTTTTCACCAGCCGCACAGGCACCCGGCGCCTGGTGATGTACTCGTCCACCACCACGGTGATTTCATTGGAAGACAGCCACTCCACATTGCCGAAGGTGGTGGTGGAGAGGGTTTGGATGGGCACGGTCTGCTCCCCGGTTTCCGTGATGCGGCTCACGTCCACCCGCACGGAGTAGTTGGTGGGCATGGCGGTGTTGTACACCTTCTGGGGCACCTGCACCCGCATTTTGATGGGGGCCAGGCTGTCCAGGCCCTCCACAATCACCAGGCCGTTGCGCTGCAGCACTTCGGTGCCGGTGACCAGCACCGGCACATCGGTGAAGGTTTTTTCCCGGGTGAGGTTGGCGTCCTCGCTGATCAAAGCCCCCCACACCACCACCGCCACCAGAATGGACAGCAATTTAAGCTTCCAGTTGCTGGTGATGGCGGACAGCACGCGCTTGAACAGGGCGTGATGCCAGGGCTGTTTTGCTTTTTGCCGGGGTTCAGTGCTCACCTTTTGGCTCTGCCTTTCTTTTGATGTATTGCCGGAGGTTGTTCATGACGGATTTGAAGGTCAGCTTGTCGTGCTTGTACATGCCGGACAGGATGCGGCTTAAACTGTCCCCGTCCAGGTGACGGGTGAGCTTGCCCCCCTGGGCCATGGAGATGATGCCGGTTTCTTCGGACACAATCAGCACGATGGCGTCCGTCACCTCGCTGACCCCCAGGCCCGCCCGGTGGCGGGTGCCCAAATCCCGCCCCAGGCTGCTGTTGTCGCTGAGGGACAGGAAGCAGCCCGCCGCCACAATGCGCTCGTCCCGGATGATCATGGCGCCGTCGTGGAGGGGGGTGTTGGGCTCAAAGATGTTGGCAATGAGGGGGGCAGAAATCTTGGAATCCACCGTGGTGCCGGTGTCGATATAGTCCTTCAGGCCGGTTTTTTGTTCAAACACAATCAGGGCGCCCACCCGGCGGCGGGAAAGCCCCAGCAGGCACTGGGTGATTTCGTATACGATGCGGGAGGATTCGTCCATGTTTTCGGTGAGGTGGGCCAGCCTGGCCCCCCGGCCCATCTGCTCCAGGGCGCGGCGCAACTCCGGCTGGAACAGAATCAGCAGCACAATGGCACCGTTCGAGATGATGTTGCCCACCAGCCAGTTCAAAGCCTGAAAGCCCAGGAGGTTGGACAGCCAGCCGATGACCACCAGCAGCAAAAAGCCCTTGAACACCTGGCCGGCCCTGGTCTGCTGGGTGAGGCGGAACACCTTGTATAACAGGAAGGCGATGATCAGGATGTCGATAAAATCCGTCAGTTGGATGCGGTTGAACAGGTTCCAGAAAAAGGTCTCGATGCTGAATGATATCTGTCTCACCGGCCTTCTTCCTTTCTTGTCTTGATTTAATCAGAGTATACATCAAAACAAGGGATTAGGGTACTGTTTTAAGATTTTGTTACAATTTGTTGATAAAAATGTCGGAAAGAGATAGCCGCCTTGTGTGAGACGGTTTCAGAATGAAGACACACCTTAAAGGGGAGTTTCAGAGGGCGCCGCCCTCTGAGTGAAATCGTATCGCGCGGCTTTGCCGCGCGTGCGGGGCGGTTTGCGCAGCAAACCATTCCGCGCATTTTCGCTGGCCGTGAGCACAGCGAACAAGCGAAAATGCCCGTTCTTCCTCAATCGACAAAGTGTCCGCAGACACTTTGTCGACATAAAAAACCGCCTCATGTGAGACGGTTTGATGCCAGAAAAGGCGCTCAGCCTGCGGCGACGGCTTCCTCCACCGGATAGACGCTGACTTTCTTGCGGAGCTTGCCGTAGTGCTCAAAGCGCACCAGGCCGTCGGACAGGGCAAAGAGGGTGTCGTCCTTGCCGCGGCCCACGTTGGTGCCGGGGTGGATCTTGGTGCCCCGCTGGCGGACCAGGATGTTGCCGGCCAGGACAAACTGGCCGTCGGCCCGCTTGGCGCCCAGGCGCTTGCTTTCGCTGTCGCGGCCGTTCCGGGAAGAACCAACGCCCTTTTTGGAAGCGAATAATTGAAGATCAAGCTTTAACATGAGTGTTTCCTCCGTTGTTCTCATTGATGTGTTCAAATCAGTTTCACATGCCGGGGATGGGCTTCCTGCAGGTCTTTTGCGCCCTGGTAGAAGGTGGCAAGGATGGTTTGAGCCTTCTGGTTTCCCTGGGCAGCCAGTTCTGCCTTGAGGTAGCCTTCCTCCTGGGTGGCCTGTACCTGGGCCCCTGCCACGCTGATGAGCGCGTTAGCGCAGGTGGTGGCCAGAAAGGAGATGGCGGCGCAGACCAGGTCGTTCCCCTTGCTGCCGGCGCCCGCGTGGCCGGAAACTTCAAACCCTGTGTAGTCCCCTGCCTGGCCCAGCATGCGAATGCGGGTCATCTTAAGCCTTGATTTCGGTGATCTCCACCTGGGTGAAGGGCTGACGGTGTCCCTGCTTGCGGCGGTAGTTCTTCTTGGCCTTGAACTTGTAGACGATGATTTTCTGCCCCCGGCCGTGGCGGACCACCTTGCCGGTGACGCTGGCGCCAGCCACTTCCGGGTTGCCGGCGATGACCTTTTCCCCTGAGAGCATGAGCACCGGGAAAGAGACCAGGCTGTTTTCCTTCGCATCCAGCTTTTCGATGTAGATGGTGTCCCCTTCGGACACGCGGTACTGTTTGCCGCCTGTCGCAATGATTGCGTACATGATGCAGCACCTCCAATTGTTTACTCGCCGGGACGCAAGCATCTTTCAGCTGTGAGGCAGCGCAAGCGCATTTGAAGCCTCTCCCGAGCGGCCATGGACTAATATATCACAGCAAGGGGCGGCGGGTCAACTGCAAACTTCAGGGATTTTACAGGGATTTTGCTGCGGTTCCCGGCAGTTGACGCAGGTCTGCACCCGCCGTACACTGGTGCCAGCACGCAGCAGAAAGGGTGATACGCATGATCATAGACCATATCGACCGCCTGCACCTGTACTACGGCATGCACCCGGGGCTGGACCAGGTGATTGAAGCCATGAAAACCCTGGACCTGGACAGCCTGCCCAACGGGCGCCATGACATCAAGGGGGATGATGTGTTTGTCAACCTCATGGACACGGAGTTGAAACCTGCTTCCACCTGGGAGGTGCACCGCCGCTACATCGATCTGCAGCTGGTGCTTGCAGGGGAGGAAACCATCGCCTGGGCACCAAAGGATGAGATTGCCGGCTTCCCCCCTTATGACAGCGAAAAAGATATCCAGATCAGCAAAGATCCCCAAAGGGGCAACCCGGTGCTGCTGACACCCGGGATGTTCGGCATTTATTTCCCGGAAGACGCCCACATGCCGGGCCTGGGCACGGGCAGGGGCCGCAAGGCCGTCTTCAAAATCAAGGTGATGCCTGCAGCGCCCCAGG
>DAITOE010000149.1:0-4532 GCA_036834245.1 Clostridia bacterium
CCCTGGCCCACGCCAATTCCCCCCTCACCCGGGCCCTGCGCTGGCCGGGGATGCAGCTGCAGCGCCTCACCACCAAGCCCCCCACCGAGGAGATGCTGGAGGTGGCCATCGCCGCCCTCAACGCCGCCCTCACCGGCCTGCCCGAGGGGGAGGTCACCAAGGAAGGCTACGTCATCCTGCCCCGGGTCCACGAGGCAGCCCAAAGCGCTTGACCATCCGCCAGGCCCTGGACCAGGCCGCCCGGCTGCTGACGGCTGCCGGGGTGGACAGCCCGCGGCATGATGCCGGGCTGCTGCTGTCAGACCTGGTGGGCATGCCGCCCCTTCAGCTGACGACAGTGCCAGAGGCCCCTGTAGCGGAGGCGGCCCTGGCGCTGTTTTTTGAGCGGGTCCGCCGCCGCGCCGCCCGGGAGCCCCTGCAGCACATCCTGGGCCAGGCCCCTTTCATGGGCCATTTGTTTGAGGTATCGCCGGAGGTGCTCATCCCCCGTTTTGACACCGAGGTCCTGGCGGAGCGGGCCATCGCCCGGGTGCAGCCGGGCCAGCTGGCGCTGGATCTGTGCTGCGGCAGCGGCTGCCTGGCCATCAGCCTGAAGCTGGCCCGGCCCGAAGCCCTGGTCTATGCCGGGGACTTAAGCCCCGCCGCCGTCGCCCTGAGCGCCCGCAACGCCCGCCGCCTGGGGGCCGATGTGGACATCCGCCAGGGGGACCTGTTTGCCCCCTTTGCCGGGCTGCGCTTTGACCTGATCCTCTCCAACCCCCCCTACATCAAAACCGGGGATCTGGAGGGTCTGCAAAGGGAGGTGCAGCAGGAGCCCGCCCTGGCCCTGGACGGCGGCCCGGACGGCCTCATGGTCTACCGCCGCATCCTCATGGAGGCGGCCCATTACCTAAACCCCGGCGGCTGCCTGCTGCTGGAACTGGGGGACGGCCAGGCGGTGGAGGTGGGCCCCCTGGTGCCCCCGGGTTTTTCCGCCCCCGTCATCCACCAGGACCTGGCGGGAGGGGACCGCGTACTTGAAACCTGCCTTCTGCAGGGTGTACACTGAAGCCATGCAAGACCATTTTCAGCACCTAAGCGCCCGGTATGAGGAACTGGCCTACACCGTGGCCCAGAAGGAAACCATCGACAACCAGCCCCTCTTCCTGTCCCTGATGAAGGAGATGGCGGAGCTGCAGCCCCAGGTGGACGCCTGGGCGGCTTTCCGCGCCACACAGGAGGAGATGGACAGCGTCCGGGAGCTGCTGCACCAGCCGGATTACCAGGACATGGCCCGGGAGGAACTGGAGCAGCTGCAGGCCCGGCTGGAAATGCAGCAGCAGGAGCTGAACCAGCTGCTGCTGCCCCGGGACGCGGACGACGACCGGGACGTGGTGATGGAAATCCGGGCCGGCGCCGGCGGCGAGGAAGCCGCCCTCTTTGGCGCCAGCCTTCTGCGCATGTACACCCGCTTCGCAGAGCGGCAGCACTACGGCGTCTCCCTGATGTCCCTGTCCGGCACCGAACTGGGGGGTGTGAAAGAGGCGGTCTTCACCATCGAGGGCCGGGGCGCCTTTTCCCGGCTGAAATACGAAAGCGGGGTGCACCGCATCCAGAGGGTGCCCGCCACCGAGTCCCAGGGCCGCATCCACACCTCTACCGCCACGGTGGCCGTGCTGCCGGTGTTGGAGGATGTGGAGATTGACATCAACCCCAGTGACCTGCGCATCGACGTCTTCCGGGCCACCGGCCAGGGGGGCCAGCATGTCAACACCACGGACTCCGCCGTGCGCATCACCCACCTGCCAACGGGCCTGGTGGTCAGCTGCCAGAACGAGCGCAGCCAGATCAAAAACCGGGAGCAGGCCATGAAGGTGCTGAAGCTGCGCCTGTACGAGCAGGCCCGGGAGGCCCAGGCCGCCGAGCATGCCGATTTCCGGCGCAGCCAGGTGGGCACCGGGGACCGCAGCGAGCGCATCCGCACCTACAACTTCCCCCAGGGCCGGGTGACGGACCACCGCATCGGCCTCACCCTGTACAGCATCGACCTGATCATGGACGGGGACCTGGACCCCTTGATTG
This sequence comes from Clostridia bacterium, assembly GCA_036834245.1. Lineage (GTDB taxonomy): Bacteria > Bacillota > Clostridia > Christensenellales > Aristaeellaceae > UBA6115. The sequence goes on from DAITOE010000149.1 coordinate 2,062, forward strand.
ACCCCCTGGCCCAGCATGCCCAGCAGGAAAGCATGGCCCATGCAGGGAACGGCAGCGCTTAGGCGTTGTATGGGCAGAACCATCCATTGATACAAAAGGAGGCAGCATGAACAGGCAACCGATGAACACAGCGCAAAAGCGCATCCTGGTGTTTTCCCTGCTGATTATTCTTTTGCTGGCCGTGCTGTACTTCCTCTTTTTCGGCGACGGCTTTCCGGCCCTGACCGGGCCCGCCCGCAGCCCCGAGCCCACCTTCGCCACGGTGGATGAGGCCCGGCAGAACCTGCCCACCTACACCCCCACCCCCAGCCCCACCCCCAGCCCGACGCCGCCGCCCACCCCCAGCCCCAGCCCCACCCCCAGCCCCACCCCCTCCGTGGCGGTGAGCCTGAAAAAGGGCAGCACCGGCGCTGATGTGGTGGCCCTCCAGGCCCGGCTCATCGAACTGGGCTACATGAAGGCGGGCAGCAACGACGGCAATTTCGGCTCCGGCACCGAAGCTGCGGTGAAGGCCTTCCAGGAGAAAAACAAATTGAAGGCCGACGGCATCGCCGGCAAGGACACCCTGGGCCGGCTGTATTCTGACGAAGCCATCGCCAAATAGCAGTCTGAGAGTTTTTGAAGCGGTTCGCCGCTTCTTTTTTTACCCGGATTTTACCTCACAGGCCCGGCCTTTCCGCTTGTCCCGCCTGCTGTGATTTGTTACAATGTGGCCAGATGAAAACAGCGTCCCCGGTGATGTCTTGAACAGGCATCTGCATTTCGGCAGCCGTCCTCCGGGTGCGCCTGGTAATATATGCAGGAGGATTCATGATCAAGCACCAGAACAAAGCCGAAAAGGACATGGGGCTGCGCTATCTGACCCAGCTGGCCAAGTCCTACCCCTCCCAGCAGGCCGCCGCCGCCCGCATTGTGGACCTGAAAACCTGGATGCGGCTGCCCAAGGGCACAGAATACTATTTTTCCGACCTCCACGGCGAGCACAAGGGCTTTTTGCGCATGCTCAAAAGCGCGGCCGGCACCATCCGGGACAAGATTGAAACCCTCTTTTCCGGCGCCATCATGAAAAAGGACCGGGACGAGCTGGCCCAGCTCATCTACGAGCCGGAGGCCATGCTGCGGCGCAAGGCCCAGGACAACAAGCTCAACGAGGAGTGGTACTACCTCACCATCACCCGGCTCATCAAGGTGTACAAGGCGGTCTCCGCCAAATACACCCGGAATATGGCCCGCCTCATCATCCCGGATGAATACAGCAGCGCCATTGACGAACTGTGCTATATGGACGAGGACGAAAGCCGCGCCCAGTACCACTACGGCGTGGTGCGGGCCATCCTGGAAACCGGGGTGGCCGGGGCCTTCATCAGCGCCCTGTGCGCCGGCATCCGCAAGCTGTGCGTGGCCCGCCTCCACATCATCGGCGACATCTACGACCGGGGCGCCCACCCGGATCTCATCATGGACGAGCTCATCGCCTTCTCCGATGTGGACCTGCTCTGGGGCAACCATGACATCCACTGGCTGGGGGCCTTCCTGGGCAACCCCGCCCTCATCGCCGGGGTCATCCGCCAGGGCATCCGCTACAACACCTTCGACCTGTTTGAGGACGGCTACGGCTTCAACCTGCGGCCCCTGTCCATCTTCGCCGCCGAGGTCTACGGGGACGACCCCTGCGAGGCCTTCCTGTCCAAGGACAAGTTCAACATCAACCTCTTTGACACCGTGGAGCCCCTCCTGGCCGCCCGGATGCAAAAGGCCATGGCCATCATCCAGTTCAAGCTGGAAGGCCAGCTGCTGGCCCGCCGGCCGGAATACGGCATGGGGGAGCGGGACCTGTTAAGCCGGGTCAATTTTGAAGCCGGCACCGTGCGCATCGGGGACACCGACTACCCCCTCCTGGACAGCCATTTCCCCACGGTGGATCCCAAGGATCCCCTGGCCCTCACCGAGGGGGAGGCAGAGCTGATGCACTCCCTCACCGCCTCCTTCCGCCACGACCGGCGGCTGCAGAAGCACATGCGGTTTTTCATCTCAAACGGCAGCCTCTGCTCCCGGCGCAACGGCCAATTGCTTTACCACGGCTGCGTGCCCATGACGGAGGAGGGGGAGTTTGCCGCCCTGCACCTGGACGGCCAGGAGCTGTCCGGCGCCTCCCTGTTTGACTACATCGACCGGAAGGTGCGGGACGCCTGGTACCTGGAATACGACAGCGAAGCCCAGGTGGCGGCCCGGGATTTCCTGTGGTACCTCTGGTGCGGTCCCATGTCCCCCATCTTCGGCAAAAACCGCATGGCCACCTTCGAGCGGTCCCTCCTTGCCGACAAGGCCACCCACAAGGAAATCATGAACCCCTACTACCGCCATGTGGAGGAGGAGGCCGCCTGCAAGAAGATCCTGGCCGCCTTTGGCCTCGACCCGGACACCGGCCACATCGTCAACGGCCATGTGCCGGTGAAGCTCAAGCACGGGGA
>DAITOE010000150.1:0-4511 GCA_036834245.1 Clostridia bacterium
TGTTCTCGTTGTGGCGGCAGCGGCGGCCCGGCAGGGCAAAATTGCTGATTTCATAGTGCTCATAGCCGTGCTGCGCCAGCAGGGCGGCTGTGTTCCAGTACATGGCCCGCTCCGCCTCTTCCTCCGGCAGCGCCAGCTCCCCCCGGGCTAAGAGCTGGTGAAAAGGGGTGCCTTCCTCGATGATCAGGCTGTAGCAGGACAGGTGGCTGGGCTCCAGGGCCAGGGCGGCCCTGATGGTCTTCATCAGGCTGTCTTCACCCTGCCCGGGCAGGGCGGTCATCAGGTCCAGGTTGATGTTGTGAAAGCCCGCCTCCCGGGCCATCTCCACAGAGTGCACCACCTCTTCCCAGGTGTGCACCCGGTCCAGAAGCCGCAGCTCCGCTTCATCGGCGGACTGGGCCCCGAAGGACAGGCGGTTGACCCCCTGGTCCTTCAGCATCATCAGAAAATCAGTGCGCAGGCTGCCCGGGTTGATTTCGCAGGTGATTTCCGCCTCCGGCAGGACGTCATAAGCCGCCCGCAGGGTGGTGAGGACCGCCGCCACCTGGCGGGCTTCCATCACCGTGGGAGTGCCGCCCCCCAAAAAGACGGTGTCCACGGTTAGGGAGCCGGTCTGCCGGCTGCGCTCCCGGATTTCTGTCAGCAGCACCTGGATGTAGTCCTCCCGGCGGCTTTCCTGCCCGGCATAGGAGGGGAAGTCGCAGTAGGCGCATTTGCGCTGGCAAAAGGGGAAATGAATATAGACGCCCAGGGGCAGGCTGCTGTTCATGAGGTCCTCCCGGCGCCGCGGCGCCTGGTGAGCCGCCTGGTGAGGGGCTGCTCCACCAGGTAGGTGACGGCGGTGCTGATCACAAGGGTGCAGGCGGTGACCAACAGCACATAGGCCACCTGCCAGCCCCGGTCCCCCACCATGTTGGGGTTCACATGCTCGCTGGCGGGGATGCGCCAGGTGCGGAACTGCACCGCCAGCACCTGGTGCCAGAGGTAGACCTGGTAGCTGATGGCTGCTAAGAAGGCCATCAGCTGGTTGCCCAGCAGCAGCCGGATGCCGGAGAGCCCCAGGGAACTTCCCAGGACCAGCAGGGCCGTCAGCACCGACTGGAGGTAGCGGATGCGCATCTGGGACAGGCGCAGCTCCTCAAAGCTGCTCACCCGGGCCTGGGCCAGCACCAGCATGGACAGCCCCATCACCGCCGCCGCCGTCATGGCGGTCATCAGGATGCGCTGGGGGGCCTCGTCCTTCTGGCGCTCAAAGCGGGCATACACCACCGCCGCCACGATGCCGTTCATGTACACGTCCAGGAAATTGGGCAGCTGGTTGATGTACATCACGGATTCCAGCATGGTCATGGCATAGCCCCGGAAGGCAAAGGCCAGGCCCGCGGCCCCCAGGTAGGTGAGCAGGGGCATCCGGTGAAAGGCCCGGGCCAGGAGGGGGAAGATCAGGTAGAACTGCACCTCCACCCCCAGGGTCCACAGGGCACCGTTCAAAGGGGTGTTGCGGGAGCTGAAAATGAACCAGGGGTGGGTGAAACTGAGGTGGGCCAGCCAGTCCCGGATACCCTGCCAGGCGGTGGCGTAGCGCTTTTCCGGCAGGGCCACCACAAAAAAGACCACCAGCAGGTTCAGGACATAGGTGGGCATGATCCGGGCGGCCCGCCGCCTGTAAAAGCCCGCCTGGGCCGCGAAGGGCCGTCCGGCCTCCCGGCGCCTGGCATGGGGCAGGTACAGCAGGAAGGCGGACAGCAGCAGCAGGCCGTCCACCCACAGGTAGCCGGTGCGCAAATAGGGGTTCATGCTAACCTGATGTCCCAGGAGGTTCAGGCTAGGGGTGAGCCAGGACTGCTGCCAGATGTGGTAGGCCATCACGGAAAACACAAAAAAGGCGCGCAGGCCGTCCAGTGCCGGTATCCTGCCCGCCCTTTCCAATCCGGTGCTGCGCTTATACGCCGCGATTCCCTTTTGCAGCAGCATCGCTGGCCTTACTCAACCCGAGTGCATTTGTAGAGGGTCTTGGTTTTGGTGTTCTGGATGGTGAGGGCCTTCTCCCTCAGGTAGACGATGTTGTAGTTGATGTTGATCTCCTCCGGCCGCTCCCCCACCTGCAGCAGGTACTGCCGGGCGTAGTAGTACATCTCCTTGCCGTCCATCACGCAGGTGCCGTCGTCCCGGAACTCGAAGATGACCCCCTTGGTGGATTCCCACTTGCCGATCATCTGATAGGGCACCCGGGTGATCTTCTTGGTGCTGACATCCTTGTAGTCCAGGATCATCCGGTAGTATTTCAGCGCCTCATAGGGCTTCTTGTCGGCATAGAGGGCCTCGGCATACTGGTAGACCGCGTCATGGAACATGGCCTGGATGTCGGCATACTGCTCCCCGGTGTCGGTCATGTCCAGGTCCATCAGGGCCTCCACCGCCACCTTGTAATCCTTCTCCTTGATGGCGGCCTTGGCGGTCTGGTAGGCGGTTTCAAAATAGGCGGCGTAATTGGCCTGGCTCTTGGCGGCGGCGTCCTCATGCCCCGGAATCAGGGCATACAGCCGGGCGGCCTGGCCCAGGTTGCCGGCTTTCTCTTCTTTTTCAGCCTGCTGGTAGACGGCCCCCTGGTACAGCTCCTCGGCGTTGCCGTAGCTGCGGATGTCCGACAGCAGCTGGATGGCCCCCGCCAGGTCCCCGGCGTTGAGGGCGTCCAGGGCCTGCAGATGCCGGGCCTCCTGGTAGCGGTTTTTGGCGTCCAGGTAGTCCCCCAGCTTCAAAAAGAGCCCGGCCGCTTCCGCCAGCTCCTTGTTTTCCAGGTGGCCGATGGCCAGCTTGTAGATGGCCTTGTCCAGGTGGTCCCGGCTGTTTTCAAAATCCCCCAGGACGGTGAAGGCGTCGATGGCGGCCTGGTACTGCTCCTGGTCCAAGAGGCTGATGGCCATGTTGTAGCGGGCCCGGGTCAGTTCCGTGGCGGCCCCCGGATACTCCGGAATCCGGGCAAAGACCTCCGCCGCCTCGGCGTAGCTGCGCTGGTTCATCAGGGCGATGCCCCCGTCAAACCAGGCCTTCTGGGCCCGGGCAGCGGCATCCTCATAGGCCCCGGCATCATTGAACAGGGCGGCGGCGTCCTCAAATCGGCTGTCTGCCAGGGCGCTTTCCCCCAGGCGATAGCTGGCCTCCTGGTAGCCGGCCAGGGCTTCCTTCACGTCCGGGGCTTCCCCGAAGCGGTCCCTGGCGGTCTGCCAGTCCTTGGCTTCCTGGGCGGCCTTGCCCATCTGGTAGGAGGCCTGCTGGCTCAAGATGCGGCTGTCCCGATAGGCCAGGATCTGGTCGAAATACTCCTTGGCCTTCTCAAACTGCCCCTGGGTGAACAGCAGGATGGCCGGCTCGTACAGGCATTCGGAAGCCCGGCGGAAGGCGTCCAGGTAGTCCCCGGCGGCCAGGAACTTGACAGCCGCATCCTCAAACTCCTGGGCGGAAAACAGCATGTCCCCCCAGGCATAGTACACCTCCTGCAGTTTCAGCCGGGCGTTCTGGTGGTCCGGCAGCTGCTTGAGCAGGCCTTCCGCCAGGGCAAACTCCTTGTTCTCCAGGTGGCTTAAGGCCGGCAGGTAGAGGCAGTCCACCGCCAGGCGGGGGGCGTCCTCATAGTCCCCCAGGGCCAGGAATTTTTCCCGGGCGGGGGCGTAGTCCAACTCCTCCATCAGGGCCCGGGCCCAGTCGTAGGTGGCCTTTTTGGCCTTCTCTGCGCTGTCCTCAAAGCTGCCCAGGCTTTCATACATGGCGATGGCGCTTTCATAGTCCCCGGTCTTTTCAATCAGGGCGGCCCTTTGGTAGTGGGCAGCCTGGTAGCGGGCTTGGCTGTCCTTGTAGCCCTTCAGGGCCAGGTAGATGTCCTCGGCGGATTTGATGGCCGTCACATTGCCGTTTTGCAGGAAGCCGGCGGCCTTCTGGTAATCGGCCTCCAGGGCCAGGTCCTGGCTGTCCCGGTAGTCCCCCAGGGCCAAAAAGCGCTCCCTGGCCTGGTCAAACTGTTTGCCGGCCAGCAGCTGCTCCCCCTGGTAGTAGTTGTAGGCAGGGATGCCCCAGGTGATGGTGGCATAGCCGGCCCCCGCCAGCAGCACCAGGATGAGGAGGGCCACCAGGCTGTTGCGGATGCGCTTCCTGCGCTTTTTCTCCTTCTCCTCCCGCTCCTCCTGCATCCGCCCCGCTTCCAGCCGGGCGGCCAGGGCCTTCTCCTCCATCTCGCTGTCCCGGCGGTAGATGAGGGTCTCGATGGCGGCTTTGTTGAAGCGGGTGAACTGGCTGTGCTTGTCCCGCTCACAGCGCAGGCAGGCGGTGGCGCTGGCGGCATTGGGCCTGCCGCAGAGGCAGACCCACACGGCCCCCTGGTCGCTGGGGTAGCCCATGGCGTCCGGCCCCGCCAGCTGGCGCAGCAAATCCAGCTGCCGGGAGGGCTCCAGGCGGTTGGGCTTGTACTCGCTCATCTCCCCGGTGCCCCGGCGCCAGACGGTGCCGTCCTCAAACCA
>DAITOE010000151.1:0-4440 GCA_036834245.1 Clostridia bacterium
GAGCGGGCCCGGCGCATGGCCGCCCTTGACGGGGAGCTGTCAACCCGCTACCGTGAGGGCATGGTGGGCAGCGTCCAGCCTGTGCTGTTTGAAACCCTGACAGAGGACGGACAGGGAGCAGAAGGACAGACCCCCCAGGCCATTTCCGTGGAAGTGGCCGGGGCCCAACCGGGCAGCATCGCCCTGGTGCGCCTCACAGGCCTGCGCCGCCATGGAATGACCGGTGTTTTGGAAGAAACTGCAAACAACCCAGCATGATTGGAGGAAAACAGCTATGAGTGACTGCCTGTTCTGCCGCATCGCCTCCGGCGAGATTCCCGCCACCACCGTCTACGAAAGCAGCCAGGTGCTGGCCTTCATGGACATCAACCCCCAGGCCAAACAGCACGCCCTGATCATCCCCAAGCAGCATTTTGACGGCCTGAATGACTTGAAAAACGCCAGCGACGAGGTGCTGGCGGAGCTGCTCAAGGCGGCCCATATCGTGGCCGGGAAGCTGGGCATTGCACAGACCGGCTACCGGCTGGTGTCCAACTGCGGCAAGGACGCCAGGCAGTCTGTCCCCCACCTGCATTTCCATGTGCTGGGCGGGCAGGAGCTCAGCGAGAGAATGGTGTAAACCCTTCACAAATGACGGCCAGGCGCTCGCCTGGCTTTTTTCTTCCCAAGCTGCAGGTTGTGGTTTGTGCTGCTTGCGGGTATAATAGCCCAGGTGGGCGGAACCTGACCCGCCAGGAAAGGAACCCCGAATTGCAGGACATCACATGGGCCACCCTCAAGCGGATTGCAGCCAGCCAGGTGGAGGAAATCTACCAGCGGGCGCTGTTGATGGACCGCATCCATGCCATCGGCCCGGTGGGCCGCCGCACCCTGGCCGCCTCCATGCAGCTTTCAGAGCGGGAGGTGCGGGCCGCTGCGGAAGCCCTGAAGGCAGAGGGCCTGATTGTGCTGAACACCTCCGGCATGCTGCTGTCAGAGGAAGGGTTGAACCTGCTGCCGGAGGTGCGGGCCCTGTGCCGCAGCATCTCGGGCCTGTTTGACCTGGAAAGCCAGCTGAAAGAGCGCTTGGGCCTGGACCAGCTGGCTGTGGTGCCCGGGGATGCCGACCAGGACCGGATGGTGCTGGTGGACCTGGGCCGCGCCACCGCGCAGTTTTTGCACCAGGTGCTCAAGGACAACATGATCATCGCCGTATCCGGCGGCAGCACCATGAGCGAGGTGGCCCGGGCCATGACGCCGGTGTCCGGCTCCATCATGGTGGTGCCCGCCCGGGGCGGCTTTGGCCGCATGGCCCAGATGCAGGCGGACGCCGTGGCCAGCGAGCTGGCCCAGCACATCGGCGGGGATTACCGGCTGATGCACCTGCCCGAGGGCATGGATTCCGACACCCTGAGCAAGGCGGCCAAGCTGCCGGGCGTAAGGGCCACCCTTGCCCTGATGCGCAATGCCGACATCATCCTCTACGGTGTGGGCCGGGCCGATGACATGGCCCAGCGGCGGGGCTTCTCCCTGTCCCTGCGGCGCCAGCTGATGAAGGAAGGCGCGGTGGGCGAGGCCCTGGGCGATTTCTTCAACATCGCCGGCAAGGTGATCCACCAAAGCCCCTCCCTCTCATCCGAATTGGGCACCGGCAAGCACGGCGCCGTTTCCATCATGTCTGCAGCAGGCACCCGCAAGGCGGAGGCCGTCCTGGCTGCTGTACGCTGGCATCCCCCCTGGGCCCTGGTGGTAGACGAGGGCCTTGGGTATGCGATATTGGACCTCTTGAACAAAGGCGACCACACTTCAAGCAAATAAGGAGGAACCCCATGAACAAAAAGACCGTTCGCGATGTTGACCTGAAAGGCAAAAAGGTGCTGGTGCGCGTTGACTTCAACGTGCCCATGGACGACAATCGCCAGATCACGGATGAAAACCGCATCAAGGGCGCCATGCCCACCATCAAATACCTGATGGAGCACGGCGCAAAGACCATCCTGTGCAGCCACCTGGGCCGCCCCAAGGGGGAGGTCAACCCCAAATATTCCCTGGCCCCTGTCGCCCAGCGTTTAAGCGAGCTGCTGGGCCAGCCGGTGAAGATGGCCAAGGACGTGGTGGGGCCGGATGCGGATGCCGTGGTCGCCTCCCTGAAGGAAGGCGAGGTCGCCCTGCTGGAGAACCTGCGCTTCCATAAAGAAGAAGAAAAGAACGACGAAGCCTTCGCCAGGAAGCTCGCTTCCTACGCGGATGTGTATGTGAACGATGCCTTCGGCACCGCCCACCGCGCCCATGCCTCCACCGAGGGGGTGGCCCACTTCCTGCCCGCAGTCTCCGGATTCCTGATTGAGAAAGAATTGCAGTTCATGGGCAAGGCCCTGGAAAACCCGGACCGGCCCTTCGTCGCCATCCTGGGCGGCGCCAAGGTGTCTGACAAGCTGGGCGTCATCAACAACCTGCTGGAGAAGGTGGACACCCTCATCGTCAGCGGCGGCATGACCTATACCTTCACCGTGGCCCAGGGGGGCAAGGTGGGCGACAGCCTGCTGGAGAAGGACCGGGTGGAATACGCCAAAGAGATGATTGCCAAGGCCAGGGAGAAGGGCGTGAAGCTGCTGCTGCCGGTGGACACCCTGATTGCCGACAAATTTGACAACGACGCCAACACCAAAGTGGTGCCCACCATGGAGATCCCGGACGGCTGGCAGGGCCTGGACATCGGCCCCAAGACCGCCGCGCTGTTCACCGAGGCCATCAAAAACGCCAAGACCGTGGTGTGGAACGGCCCCATGGGCGTGTTTGAAATGCCCACCTTCGCCGAGGGCACCAAGGCAGTGGCCAAGGCCCTGGCGGAAAGCGACGCCATCACCATCGTGGGCGGTGGCGACTCCGCAGCGGCGGTGACCCAGATGGGCTACGCCGACAAAATCAGCCATATCAGTACCGGCGGCGGCGCCTCCCTGGAGTTCCTGGAGGGCCTGGTGCTGCCCGGCGTGGCCGCGCTGAACGACAAATAATCATCCTGATCGCTTCACCCGCCCAGGGCTGAGCCTTGGGCGGGTACATTCTGGTATAGGACATAACAAGGAGGAACACCATGCGGACACCTGTGATTGCTGGAAACTGGAAAATGAACAAGGGCCCTGCGGAGGCCGCAGAGCTGATCAACGAACTCAAACCCCTGGTGAAGGAAGCCCGGGCCACGGTGGTGGTCTGCGTGCCGGCAGTGGACATCATGGCCGCGAAAAAAGCCGTCAAGGGCAGCAAAATCAAGGTGGGCGCCCAGAACGTTCACTATAAGGAATCCGGCGCCTTCACCGGCGAGCTGTCCGCCAGCATGCTCAAGGAAGCCGGCGCAGAATACGTCATCATCGGCCACAGCGAGCGCCGGCAGTATTTCGGCGAGACGGACGAGACCGTGAACCTGCGGGTGAAGGCCGCCGTCGCCGGCGGGCTCATCCCCATCATCTGCGTGGGCGAGAAAAAGGAGCAGCGGGAAGCCGGCTACACCGACGCCCTGGTGGCCTACCAGACCCTCATCGCCCTCACCGGCCTCACCGAAGAAGAGATCAAGAAGGTCATCATCGCCTATGAGCCGGTCTGGGCCATCGGCACCGGCCTCACTGCCACGGACGAGCAGGCCAATGAGACCATCGGCGTCATCCGGGAAGCTCTCAGGGCCAAATACGGCAAGCGGGTCAGCGAGAAGGTGCGCATCCAGTACGGCGGCAGCATGAACCCCAAGAACGTGAAAGGCCTCATGGCCCAGCCCCAGATTGACGGCGGCCTCATCGGCGGCGCCTCCCTGAAGGCCGCGGATTTTGCCCAGGTTGTCAATTTTGAGTCATAAAGCGTTCCTACGCAGTTGAAAGAAGGATAGTACATTGTCAAAAAAACTGACAGCCCTGATCATCATGGATGGCTTCGGCATCAATGAAAATCCCCTGGGCAACGCCATCCTGGAAGCCGGCACCCCCAACATCGACCGGCTTATGGCGGCCTTCCCCCACACCCAGCTCTCCGCCTCCGGCCCGGACGTGGGCCTGCCCCCGGGGCAGATGGGCAATTCCGAGGTGGGCCACCTGAACATCGGCGCCGGGCGCATCGTGCACCAGGAGCTGATGGAAATCACCCACCAGATTGAAACCGGGGTTCTGTTCAACAAGGAGCCCCTCATCTGGGCCATGGACGCAGCCCGGGACAACAACAAGGCCCTGCACTTCATGGGCCTGCTGTCCGACGGCGGGGTGCACAGCCACCAGCAGCACCTGTTTGCCCTGTTGGACATGGCCAAGTCCCGGGGACTCACCAAGTTCTACGTCCACGCCATGCTGGACGGCCGGGACGTGCCCCCCACCAGCGGCGCAGGCTTTGTGCAGCAGCTGCAGGACAAGCTGGACCGGCTGGGGGTGGGCCAGATTGCCAGCATCCAGGGCCGCTACTGGGGCATGGACCGGGACAACA
>DAITOE010000152.1:0-4422 GCA_036834245.1 Clostridia bacterium
ACCAGAAGATGAACCATCCCCGGCCCTTGTGCTTGTCCATACGGCAAAACTCCTTATTTCTGCGTCAGTCTAGGTGTCAGCGTGCGCAACTGGCTTGTGGGTCTTGATGGGAAAGGCCGCAGCGGCAGGGTGTCTGCGCCGCTGCGGCCTCACAGTCTGAAATCAGGGCCAATGGCTTACGTATAAACCACCGGCCACAGATAGTATTCCGGGGTCCGGGGCCAAGGGCCCCGGGCGGGGGTTTGGGGGTGAAACCCCCAAATCGTTCCCCACATCCCAGGCCGGTCTTACTTCAGCGCGGCACGGAGCTTGTCGGAGTCGGCCTTGATGGCGTTGACCCAGTCCTCCTGGGTTTTGTCGCCGGAGACCAGGGAGTTGACGGTGTGGAACACGGTCTCGTTGAAGCTGACGCCTTCCACGGGCTCGGTGGCGGCAAAAGCGCCCATGGCAGCCTTGGCACCGCCGTCATAGATGGAGTAGAAGAGCTTGTTGTCGCCTTCCAGCTTGTCGGCGAAGCCCACCACGGGCTGCACGGCGCCGCCGGTCTTGAAGAAGATGTCAGCGGCGATGTCGGAGAAGACGAAGGAGACAAACTGCTTGGCGGCTTCCTGGTTCTTGGCCTCGGCGGGCACCCAGAGCTGCTCGAAGAAGGTGTAGGAATAGCGGTCGCCGCCTTCCTTCACAGCGGGCAGGGCCATGAAGCCCCACTCAAAGCCGTCCACCCGGGGGGCATCTGCCATTTCGCCGATGACCCAGGTGCCGTTGGGCATGAAGATGGCCTTGTTGTCCAGGATCAGCTGCTGGTTTTTGAAGAAGTTGTCGTTGTTGGCGTTGGAGGGCACGGAGGGCTCGGTGTAGGAGGCCAGTTTGGTGACGATGTCAAAGGCCAGCTTGGCTTCCTCGGTGTCCCAGATGCCTTCGGCGTAATGGGTGGCCTTGGTGAAGAACTCGGGGCCGCCCACTTCGTTTAAGAGGGCATAGAAGAAGGCGTCGAAATAGCCGGCGGTGGGATAGGCAAACAGGGCGATGCCTTCGGCCTTGGCCTTGTCGCCCAGGGCCCACATCTCGTCAAAGGTGGTGGGCAGCTCCCAGCCTTTTTCACGGAGCAGGTTGGCGTTGTAGAACAGGCCGCAGGGGCTGTAGAACATGGGGGCCAGGTAGGTCTTGCCGTCGCCGTAGGGGTTGGTGACGGAGGTGTCCAGGAAGCCGGGGACGATCTTGTCCTTCACCAGGACGTCCTCGCCCAGGACCTTGCCTTCCAGCACGTCGGTGAGGTCGGTGAGGAGGTTTTCCTTCACCATGGTCTCGGTGAGGGCAGCCTTGCGGCCGGTGGCCAGCATGACCACGTCAGGATAGTCGCCGCCCTTCATGCTGGCGGTGATGACGTCTTCCAGGTTCTTGTCGGTGACCAGTTCCACCTTGATGCCGGTCTGCTCGGTGAAGGCCGCGGTGACTTCCTGCCACATCTCGGCGCCGTAGGCGGTTTCGATGGCGGCCACCTGGAGGACTTCCTCGGCAGAGGCCAGGGCCACAAGGCCCAGCATCAGGGACAGGACGAGCAGCATGCTCAGCAGTTTTTTCATGGTTTCCCTTCCTTTCTTGGGACGGGCGGGTCAGCAAACAGGTGCCCATGCTCCTATACCGGTATCATAGCAAAGGCGCCTTGTCTGTGGCATCACAAAATTGCCATTTGATTCAGTTTTCTTGCTATTCGCAATATATCGTAAAAGTGACGGGTCAGGCCAGGCGCCTGGCAATCTCCAGGGCCACCAGGAAATTGCGCAGCTGGTGGTCTGTTTCGCTGGCGTCAGCCAGGATGCGCTGTTCCCATTCTGGGGCGTCCAGAAGGTCCCCGGTGTAGAAGAAGGTGTAATAGGAAAAACCACGGAAATCGCACAGGGCCTGCAGGCCGCTGCACTCCATGTCCACGGCGATGCAGCCTTCGGCCCGGCGTTTTTCCATGTTGCCCCTGGTTTCCCGGAAGATGCCGTCGGTGGTCCAGGCCCGGCCTTGTACATGGGGGATGCCCAGTTCTGTGAGGATGCCGGCCACCCGGGGGGCGTTCTTTACGGTGATGTAGGGGGCGGCCGGGGCATAGTGGTAGCTTAAGCCCTCGTCCCGGTAGGCCTCGGTGGGCACGATGAGCTTGCCTTCTGTGAGGCTGCTGTCCAGGGCGCCGCAGCTGCCAAAGAGGACGAAGGAGCGGCAGCCGGTGACCCGGGCGGCCTCCTCCAGCATCATGCCGGCATGGGCGGCGGTGACGGGCATCATCATGAAGCCGTAGCTGCGCCCCTCATGCACCAGGCTGTAAACGGGCTTGTCGCCGTTGAGGCCGGGGAGGGCGGCATCGGTGTGGCAGTCAAAGGCGGACAGGGCGTGGTCGATGACGGTTTTGGAGAAGGTGAGGATCATGACGTCAAAGAGGGGCTGCTCCGGGGCCTTGTAGAGGGCCTCGGGGCCGAAGACGGCAGGGGTATGGGGGTCAAAGCTGCTGGTGATCATGGCAGGCGTCACTTTCTTTCGTAGTGGGTCCATGATACCATATCAGGCGCAGGAATGATGACAAAGAGAAAGGAGCACCCATGCGCCCCAACATCATCTTTTATTTTTCGGACCAGCAGCGGGCGGACACCTGCGGCGCCTATGGCCAGCCTTTGGAGGTGACCCCCCGCCTGGACGCCCTGGCGGCAGAGGGGCTGCTGTTTGAGCAGGCCTTCTCCCCCCAGCCGGTGTGCGGTCCCTGCCGGGCGGTCTTCCAGACCGGGCAGTATGCCACCGCCACGGGCTGCTACCGCAACGGCATCCCGCTGCCCCTTGATGCCCCGACCCTGGCCCGCGCCCTGGAGGGGGCGGGCTACGAGACCGCCTACATCGGCAAATGGCACCTGGCCAGCGACGACCGGCCCGGCCGGGAAGTGGACCACACGGTGTCGGCCATCCCCCCCGCCTACCGGGGCGGCTACAGCGGCTTCTGGCGGGCCTCGGACGTGCTGGAGTTTACCTCCCACGGGGAGGGGGGCCATGTGTTTGACGAGGAGATGAACCGGGTGGACTTCCGGGGCTACCGCACGGACGGCATCACGGATTTCGCCCTGGAGTTTTTGAAGCAGCGGGACCGGCGCCGGCCTTTTTTCATGACGGTGTCCCACATCGAACCCCATCACCAGAACGACCGGGGGCATTATGAGGGGCCGCCGGGCTCCAGGGAGCGCTTCCGGGATTTTGAACTGCCGGGGGATCTGCAGGCCCTGGGCGGGGACGCGGCCCGGGAGTACCCGGACTACCTGGGGGCCTGCCATGCGGTGGACTTTAACCTGGGCCGGATTGTGGACTGGCTGAAGGCGGCAGGGGAATGGGAGAACACGGTGGTAATCTTCACCTCGGACCACGGCTCCCACTTCAAGACCCGGAACCAGGACGAGCACCTGACCGGCGGGGACGACTACAAGCGCTCCTGCCACGACGCCAGCCTGCGGGTGCCCCTGGTGATGGCGGGGGGCAGGATCCAAGGCGGGCAGCGGGTGGGGGACCTGGTGAGTACCGGCAGCCTGCCCCGGACCATCCTGGCCCTGGCGGGGGTTAAAGCCGGGGAGAGCATGATGGGGGAAAACCTGCTGGAGGTGGCGGCGGGGCGCCTGCCGGAGCGCCGGAACGAGGCCTTTGCCCAAATTTCCGAATCCCGGGTGGGGCGCTGCCTGCGGACGCCGGACTACACCTATGCGGTGTATGCCCCGGGGCTGGACGGCTTCCTGCCCCCGGATGCCCCGGTGTATGCGGACGATTTTCTGTACGACTTGAAGAAGGACCCCCACCAGCTGCACAACCTGGTTGCAGACCCGGCCTATGAGGATGTGAAAACGGACCTGCGGCGGCGCCTGCTGCAGTGGATTGAGGAAGCCGAGGGCAAGCGGCCGGAGATCAGATAAGCCGTTCCATTAACTACATACAAGAAAAGGGCCCGTGACGGCCCTTTTCCTATTGCCGGAAACATCCAGCCAAGCATTGTTTCACGTGAAACATTGTGCATTAACTTCTGTGAATGTTTCACGTGAAACATTTCTAATTTCTGTTTGACATCCAACAACATCTTGCAGATACAAGCACCCTGACATCAACACATGAAATATGGGGTCCGGGGCCAATGGCCCCGGACGGGGGTTTGGGGGTGGAACCCCCAAAAAACCGCTCTTCTACGTCTTCCTCCGTTTGCTTCTCCCCACCCCCGCTATTTTACTGAACAACACAACCAGCACCAGGCCCAGGAGGACCAGGGTGATGGGCCGGCCCAGCATGAAGAGGAGGGGGTTCTCTTCGGGGAGTGCCAGGGAGACGGCGCGGCGGAAGTTGCTGTCCATCATGCCGCCCAAGACCAGGGCCAGGGTCATGGGGGCCACGGGGTAGCCGCCCCGGCGCATGAAGAAG
>DAITOE010000153.1:0-4420 GCA_036834245.1 Clostridia bacterium
GCTGGAGGTGATCCGGGACATGCACGGGGAGCACCTGGAATACATCAGCTGGGATGAGATCCCCTCCCTGGACAAGCTGCTGGGCACCGATGCCTTCCGGACCGGGCGGATGGGTGCAGACGAGCTGCTGGCCCACCACCAGCCTGGAGTGGCGGCCTTCCGGGAGGCCAGCCGGCCCTTCTGGCTGTACTGAACGAGGTGATGATGAAGATTTTTGTTTGCATCAAGCAGGTGCCCGCCACCTCTGAGGTGGCGGTTGACGAGGAAACCGGCGTCCTGCAGCGCAGCGGGGTGGCCTCCAAAATGAACCCCTTTGACCTCTTCGCCCTGGAAACTGCCCTGCGGCTGAAGGAAGCTGGGGGCGGCAGCGTCACCGTGGGCACCATGGGGCCGCCCCAGGCCCGGGACATCATCCAGGAAGCCTTCATGATGGGGGCGGATGAGGGCTATCTGTTTTCGGACCGCCGCCTGGCCGGCGCCGACGTGCTGGCCACCAGCTACACCCTGTCCCAGGCCATCAGGAGCCTGGGGGATTACGACCTGATTCTCTGCGGCAAGCAGACCACCGACGGGGACACCGCCCAGGTGGGGCCCGCCATCGCCGAGCACCTGAACATTCCCCATGCCTCCTGGGTCAGCGCCCTGGACCTTGCAGAAAACGGCGTCCAGGCGGAGCAGCAGCTGCAGGACACGGTGCAGACGGCTTTTTTGCCCTTTCCCTGCCTCATCACCGTGGAGCAGGACATCCATGTGCCCCGCCTGCCCAGCATGCGGCTGAAAAAGGAAACCCGGGACCGGGAGATTCCGGTCCTGGACCTGTCCTATTTTATGGACCAGAACGAGGCCCACTACGGCCTGGCCGGCAGCCCCACCCAGGTGGAGCGCATTTTCCCGCCCCGGCGGGACCTGGAGCACGAATTGATCACCGAAGGCGACCTGGCCCAGGCCCTCTACGACAGGCTCCGGGCCTGGAAGATTGTGTAAGGAGACGAGATGGCCACCATTGCCGTAATCAAACGCAAATGCACCGGCTGCGCTGCATGCCGGGCTGTCTGCCCCTTCTCAGCCATTGACATGAAGGACGGCCTGGCGGAGATCAACGCCGGCTGCCGGGCCTGCGGCCTGTGCATCAAGGCCTGCAGCTACCAGGCCATCGTGGCCCTGGAAACCAAGCGGGACAGCGTGGACAAAAGCCTCTGGCAGGACTTTTTGGTGTTCGGGGAGATGACGGAGCAGGGCCTGCACCCCGTCACCCGGGAATTGATCGGCGAAGCCCACCGCCTGGCTGCCGGCAGCCCCCACCAGGTGCATGCCATCCTCATTGGCGCCGGCCTGGATGCGGCTGCGCAAGAGCTGCGCCACTACGATCTGGGCAAGATCCTGGTCTATGAGGATGCCCAGGAGCTGGCCTATTTCCGGGCAGACAGCTTTGCCGCCTGCTTTGAGGACGCCATCAACACCCTCAGGCCCTCCGTGGTGCTGGTGGGGGCCACCGCCCTGGGCCGCTCCCTGGCGCCCCGGGTGTCCACCCGCTTTCAAACCGGACTGACGGCGGACTGCACCTCCCTGTCCTTCCGGGAAAACAGCGACCTGGTCCAAATCCGCCCCGCCTTTGGCGGCAACATCATGGCGGAGATCATCACCCCCCACACCCGGCCCCAGTTTGCCACAGTGCGCTACAAGGTGATGGATGCCCATCCCCGGGCAGAAGCGGCCAGGGGAGAGATCATCCGCCGCCCCCTGCCCCAAAAGGCACGGGACAGCAAGGTGCGTTTGGTGGACAGCCGCCCGGTGCCGCCGGCAGCCAACATCTCTGAAGCGGAGATTCTGGTGGTGGCGGGCCGGGGCCTGAACAAACCGGCGGATCTGGACCTGGTGGTGGCGCTGGCCCAGGCCCTGGGCGGGGAATACGCCTTCACCCGGCCTCTGGTGGAGAAAGGCTGGGGCAGCAACGACCGGCAGATCGGCTTGTCCGGGCGCACGGTGCGGCCCAGGCTCATCATCACAGTAGGGGTGTCCGGGGCCATCCAGTTCACCGCCTGCATGGACGGTGCAGAAAAAATCATCGCCATCAACCAGGACGAAAAAGCCCCCATCTTCAGCATCGCCCACCTGGGCATCGTGGGGGACCTGTATGACGTGGTGCCCAGGCTCATCGAACTGATCAAGGCAGGAGGACGCGAACATGCCGGCATTTAACAAGGTGACCCGGGAGGACATCAAGGCCTTCACCGCCATGCTTTCACCGGACCGGGTGCTCGTTGGCGACGCGGTGCTGGAGGACTATGCCCGGGATGAGATGACGGAATACGGCATCTTCCCGCCGGAGGCCGTGCTGCTGTGCAGCACCACGGAGGAGGTCAGCCAGGTGCTGGCCTACTGCAACCAGCGATTGATCCCCGTCACCCCCCGGGGGGCGGGCACCGGCCTATGCGGCGGCTGCGTGGCCATTCACGGCGGCATCGTCCTGTCCACCCAGCTGATGGACCGGCTGCTTGAGGTGGACACGGTGAACATGACCGCCACGGTGGAGCCGGGGCTGCTGTTGATGAACTTCAACAAGCTGCTGGAGGGCACGGGCTACTTCTACCCGCCGGACCCGGGTGAGAAGTCTGCCACCGTCTGCGGCAACATCATGACCAATGCCGGGGGCATGCGGGCGGTGCGCTACGGCGTCACCCGGGACTATGTCCTGGGGATGGAGGTGGTGCTGGCGGACGGCAGGGTGCTTGAGATGGGGGGCAAGATCGTCAAGACCTCCAGCGGCTATTCCCTGATGCACCTGCTGTGCGGCTCGGAAGGCACACTATGCGTGCTCACCCGGGCCACGGTGAAGCTGCTGCCCCAGCCGGCGCACAACCTGTCCCTGCTGGTGCCCTTTGACAGCCTGGCTGCCTGCGTGGCGGCGGTGCCTGCGGTGCTGTCCAGCGGCTGCGAGCCCACGGCGGTGGAGTTCATGGAGCGGGAGGTCATCAAGGCGGCAGAAACCTACCTGGGCAAAGCCTTCCCGGACAGCAGCGCCGACGCCTATCTGCTGCTCCGCCTGGACGGCGAAAACCAGGCCCTGATGGAGCAGCGCCTCCATGATGTGACGGACCTGCTGCTGGATGCCGGCGCCCGGGACGTGCTGCTGGCGGACACTGAGGAGCGGAAGATGAGCATCTGGGACGCCCGGGGCGCCTTCCTGGAGGCCATCAAGAACAGCACCACCTCCATGGACGAGTGCGATGTGGTGATTCCCCGGGACCGCATCCCGGAGTTTGTGGCCCAGGCCCGCCAGGTGGCTATGGACCTGGAGGTCCGCATCCCCTCCTTCGGCCACGCCGGGGACGGCAACCTGCACCTGTATGTCTGCAAGGATGCCCGGGATGAGGAGGACTGGCAGCGGGTGCGCCAGGCTGCCATGGACCGGCTCTATGCCCTGGCAGAGGCCATGCAGGGGGAGGTGTCCGGGGAGCACGGCATCGGCCACGCCAAGGCGGATTTCCTGCTGGACTCCCTGGGGACCGACCAGATTGCGCTGATGCGGGGCATCAAACAGGTCTTTGACCCCCGGGGCATCCTAAACCCCGGCAAGGTCTTTTCCCTGGATATGTCCTGATACTAGAATCCATGTCGCCTTAGGTGACATGGATTTTAGTATGAAAACAGCCTGATGTGTCCTTGCACCCCCGCCTGCACCCGCGTATCATGGGGGCATCCAGAATCAAGGAGGCACCCATCCATGAACCAGCACGGGAAAGACCCCAGACAGATTTCCAGCCAGCGCAAAACCTTGTATTACGCGGGCAATGCCATCACCATCGTGGGGGTGCTGCTGTTCCTGTCAGTGTTTTTCAGCGGCTTCCGCTTCATGTCAACGGAAGGCATGGCTGTGTTCGGCGAGCCCCCCACCTTCATCCTGCGGGGCATCATCGGCTTTATTCTGATTATCATTGGCCAGGTCCTGGCCAACATCGGCAAAAAGGGCCTGGCCGGCTCCGGCGTGCTGCTGGACCCGGAACAAGCCCGGGAGGACCTGAACCCCTACACCCACATGGCCGGCGGCATGGTGAAGGACGCAGTGGAAGGCTTCCGGGAAACCGGCGGCAAGGCGCAGGACGCAGCCGTACAGATCAAGGTCCGGTGCCGCAGTTGTCAGGCCCTCAACCCTGAGGAGGCCTCCTTCTGCAACCAGTGCGGCGAGCGGCTGTAAACGCTGCTGACATAATCAAAAAAACAGAAAACTGCCAATAATGTTTTTTTAGTGCATTTTTCCCCTTGCAAGCCCACGCCGCTTCCCGTATGATGAATATGGAAAAAGGGATGAGTCAGGCGCCCGCCAGGCATCTTTTTTTTGTGGACCGGGCAGCGCGTCCATCGCCCTGAATCATATAGGAGAGTGAGCCATCATGCACAGAAGACGGGACCCCCTGATTGC
>DAITOE010000154.1:0-4399 GCA_036834245.1 Clostridia bacterium
CTTGCCGCCGATGGCCCCCTGGATGGGGATTTCAAACTGCTGCCGCGGGATGACATCCTTGAGCTTTTCAGCGATGTTCCTGGCCCTGCCATAGGCTTTCTCCCGGTGGACAATCATGGTGAAGGCGTCGCAAATCTCGCCGTTTAGCAGGAAGTCCAGTTTCACCAGGTCGCTGTCCTGATAGCCTTTCAGCTCATAATCCAGGGAGGCATAGCCCCTGCTCCGGCTTTTGAGCTGGTCAAAGAAGTCGTAGATGACCTCGTTCAACGGCATGTCATAGGTGAGTTTGACCCGCTCACCCTCGTACTGCATGTCACGGAACACCCCCCGCTTGTCCCGGCACAATTCCATCAGGGTGCCCACATATTCCTGGGGGGTGAAAATGGTGGACAGCACATAGGGCTCCCGCATCACATCCACTTCGCCGATGTCCGGCAGGTTGCTGGGGTTGTCTACGTTGATGGTTTCCCCGTTGGTTTTGACAATTTCATAGATGACGTTGGGCACCGTGGTGATGAGCCCCAGGTCAAACTCCCGCTCCAGGCGTTCCTGGATGATTTCCATGTGAAGAAGCCCCAAAAAGCCGCAGCGGAAGCCATAGCCCAGGGCGGAACTGGTCTCCGGCTCGAAGGTGAGGGAGGCGTCGTTCATGCGCAATTTGTCCAGGGCATCCCGCAGGGCGGGATAATCGGCACCGTCTGCCGGGTAGATGCCGCAATACACCATGGGCACCGCTTTTTTGTAGCCGGGCAGCGGCTCCTTGGCAGGGTCTGCGGCATTGGTGATGGTATCCCCCACCCGGGTGTCGCGCACCTCCTTGATGGATGCGCTGACATAGCCCACTTCCCCGGCCCGGAGGCTGTCGCAGGGCAAGAACCCGGGGGTGAGTTTGCCCACCTCCACCACCTCAAACTCTGCGCCGGTCTGCATCAGCCGCATGCGCATGCCCGGGTACATGACGCCGTTCATGATGCGCACATAGCAGATGGCCCCTTTATAGTTGTCGTACATGGCGTCAAACACCAGGGCCTGCAGGGGGGCATCCTCATCCCCCACAGGCGGCGGCACGTGGGTGACGATAGCTTCCAGCACGTCTTCAATCCCCTGGCCCAGTTTTGCGGACACCAGGGGCGCATCATCCGTGGCCAGGCCAATCAGGTCTTCAATTTCTTTTTTGGCCACGTCCGGCTGGGCGCTGGGCAGGTCAATCTTGTTGATGACAGGTATGGTTTCCAGATCGTGCTCCAGAGCAAGGTAAACATTGGCCAGGGTCTGGGCCTCCACGCCCTGGGTGGCATCCACCACCAGCAGCGCGCCCTCGCAGGCAGCCAGGGCACGGCTGACCTCGTAGGTGAAGTCCACATGCCCGGGGGTGTCAATCAGGTTGAGGACATAGGTATGCCCGTCCTTTGCCTTGTAGGTCATGTTGACAGCTTTTGACTTGATGGTGATCCCGCGTTCTTTTTCCAGCTCCATGCTGTCCAGCACCTGGTCGGTCATCTGGCGCAGCTCAAAAGCGCCGGTTTTCTCCAGAATTCGGTCTGCCAGGGTGCTTTTACCATGGTCAATGTGGGCGATGATACAAAAATTCCTGATGCGTTCAAGCCGTTTCGCTGTCATGTTGCCTCCGAGGGTGTTGTAAAGCGCAGCGCTTCGTTCCGCTGCATCTGGTCATTGAGCAGGTTGATGTTGCCGCAGCCCATGGTGAGGATCAGGTCCCCTGCCCGGCCATGCTGCAGCAGCCAGGCTTCCGTGTCATCAAAGGAGGGGGTGTGGTGGGCTGTGATGCCGTTTGCCCGCATTCCCTCAATGAGCATGGGGGTGTTGATGTCCCCGGGGTCTTTTTCCCGGGCGCCGAAAATGTCTGTTACCAGGGTGATGTCCGCGTCCTTTGTGCAGGTGAGGTATTCCTCAAACAGGGTTTTCACCCGGCTGAAGGTATGGGGCTGCATCACGGCGATGACGCGGCGGTTTTGCAGTTTGGCCATTTCCACAGCCACCTGCATTTCGGCTGGGTTGTGGCCGTAGTCATGGTACAGGTCCATCCCCTGAACGACGCCTGTGTGCTCAAAGCGCCGATGGGCGCCGGTGAACCCCTTCAGGGAACGGGCGGCCTGGCGGGGATCCTGCCCCATCAAATGCGTCGTTGCAATGGCAGCCAGAGCATGAAGGGCATTGTACCGGCCGGGAACGCTGAGATTCACGTCGCACAGGCTGCTGCCCCGGTGCATCACCTGGAAGCTGGACATCCCGGTGGCGGAATAGCTGAGGTTGCCAAAGGAATAATCGTATGCGCCCTGTTCGCCAAAGGTGTATATTTGCCGGTTCTTTTTCTGCAATCGGCCCAGCACCCTGGCCACCCGTTCATCACAGCCCAGGGCCAGGACCCTGCCGTCCTCCGGCAGCCGTTCCAAAAACGCAACATAGGCAGCTTCCACCTGCTCCATGTCCCCATAGCAGTCCAGGTGGTCCACCTCGATGTTCAACAGCACCACCAGGGTAACAGGCATGTGGAGAAAACTGCGGTTGAACTCGCAGGCTTCCGCAACAAACAGGCCGCTTTGGCCGATGCGGATGCTGCCGCCGATGGCATCCAGGCTGCCCCCCAGGTGGATGGTGGGGTCGGCGCCTGCTTCCGTAAGGGCCTGGGCCAGCATGGCCGTGGTGGTGGTTTTCCCGTGGGTGCCGCACACGCAGACCTGCTCCCGTGCTTCCTGCATGATGGCACCCAGCAGCACGGCACGTTCCATCTGGGGAACATCCAGGCGAGCTGCCTCCATGCGCTCAGGGTCTTCAGTGGAAATCGCAGCAGAGTACACCAGCAGGCCAGCGCCTGTCACCATGTCGGGATGGTGGCCTGCACGCACGTCCAGGCCCATCCGCTGCAGCTTCTTGACGGCATAGCTGTCTGCTGAATCGGTGCCGGACACCACATAGCCATCATGATGCAGCATTTCAGCAAGCCCGGACATGCTGGCGCCGCCGATGCCCACCATGTGAATGCGCTGGTTTCTCACCTGTGCCAGACTGGCCTGTCCCATGAAAATCCCCTTTCAGCCAACGTGTAGGTTCATATTATACATTTGCTTTTCCCTGTTTACAAGTTGCGCGCCCTTAGCCCCGGCCGGCCTGGTGCCGGGCAAAACAAAACAGGTACTGCTGGAAAATGCCGGCCACCCCGGGAAAACGTTCAAAGGGAAAGCCCTCCCGGTACTCCTGTTCAAACACCTTCTGAATCCACACATCCACCGGGAAGGCGTCCATGCGCTGGTAGGCAAACAGCATCACGCAGGCTGCCACCTTCTTGCCCACCCCCGGGAACTGCATCAGGGCGGCTTCCAGCTGGCTGTCATTCAGGGTTCGCATATGATCCAGATCCATCTGACCGCCGGCAAGCATCCGGGCTGTGCCCTTCACATAAGGGGTGCGGTAGCCCAGGCCGCAGGCTGCAAGGGCCTCATCATCAGCACTGGCCAGGGCGTCCGGGCTGGGGAAGGCTTTGTGGCCCATGCCAATGTCCTCTCCAAAGCGGCTGGACAGGGCGGCCATGCAGGTTTTGATGGCGGGGATGGATTTGCGCTGTGAAATGATAAAGGCAATCAGGGTTTCAAAAGGCTCCTGGCGCAAAATGCGCACGCCCCTGGCAAATGCGTATGCCCTGCCCAGGTAGGAATCGTTGTCTGAAACCAGGGCGGCAAGGCTGTTGTAGTCCCTGTCCAGGTCAAAATAGTCATGCCATACCTCAATGAATTCGTCCTCCGAGCAGGACAAGTCAAACAGATCCCCGCCCAGGCTTCGGATCATAAGCAGCCTTCCTCTTGCAATCAGGCGGAATTCCCCGTCACTGACAGGCAGAAACCTGAATGACTGGCCGCTGGCAGCTGTCAGCGCCAAATCAAAACCCGGGATGTGAACCTTCATGCCTGCCCTCCTTGATATCGTCACCATTGTATCACAGTCAAACACCGCATCTTGAGAAGCCTGATTTTCCTGTGCTATACTTGCGCAAGGAGGCGAACATGAGCAAGAAACAGGCTATTGGCTTTTTTGACAGCGGCAGCGGCGGCTTGAGCGTGCTGGCCGTTGTGCGCAAACGCCTGCCCGGGGAAGATTTCATTTACCTGGGTGACAGCGCCAATGCGCCTTATGGCACCAAGGATGATGAAACGGTACGGAGGCTGGTCCTCGCCGCAGTCAGGCAGCTGGCAGATCGAAACATCAAGGCCTTGGTGGTGGCTTGCAACACAGCTACCGGCGCAGCCATCAGCGCCTTGCGGGAAGCCTGTGATTTCCCTGTCCTGGGCATTGAACCCGCCCTGAAAACAGCGGCAGAAACCCATACAGGAGGCCAGATCCTGGTGATGGCAACGCCGCTGACCATCAACAGCAAAAATTACAG
>DAITOE010000155.1:0-3039 GCA_036834245.1 Clostridia bacterium
TTGTCCTTGAACTGGGTCATCCGGCCCAGCTCCCCCATGTAGGTGAAGCAGTTTAAAATCCATGCCAGTTCCGCATGCTGGGGCACATGGCTTTGGCAGTAGATGATGCTCTCTTCCGGGTTTAAGCCGGCTGCGATGTACAGCGCCGCCAGCTCCAGGGTTTTGCGGCGCAGGCCTGCCGGGTCCTGCCGCACGGTGAGGGCGTGCAGGTCCACGATGGAGAAGAGGCAGCTGTGGTCCTTCTCCAGCAGGGTGAAGTTGCGCATGGCGCCGATGTAATTGCCCAGGGTGATGTGGCCCGAGGGCTGAATGCCGGAAAACAGTACCGGCTTTCTGGTGGTGTCTGTCATGGTGGGTCCTTTCAGCGGGTATTAGAGGTTCATTTCTTCTTTCACAAGCTTGAAGGCGTGGACGGCCTTGTCCAGGTCCTCATGGCTGTGGGCTGCGGAAATCTGGGTGCGGATGCGGGCCTTGCCCATGGGCACCACGGGATAGCTGAAGGCGATGACATACACGCCGTGGGCCAGCATCCGGGCGGCCATCTCCTGGGCCACGTGGGCGTCATACAGCATCACCGGCACGATGGGGTGCTCCCCGGGCAGCAGCTCGTAGCCCAGTTCCCCCATTTTTTCACGGAAATAGCGGGCATTGTCGTGCACCTTGTCCCGCAGCTGGGTGGAGGCCTCCAGCAGATCCAGGGTTTTGAGGGTGGCGGTGCAGATGGCCGGCGCCAAAGTGTTGGAGAACAGGTAGGGCCTGGAGCGCTGGCGCAGCAGGTCAACAATGGGCTGTCGGGCAGCGGTGAAACCGCCGGAAGCCCCGCCCAGGGCTTTGCCGAAGGTGGAGGTGATGATGTCCACCCGGCCCATGACGCCGCAGGCCTCGTGGGTGCCCCGGCCCGTCTCTCCGATGAAGCCGGTGGCGTGGCTGTCGTCCACCATCACCAGGGCGTCATAGCGCTCCGCCAGGTCGCAGATTTCCTTCAGCTTGGCCAGGTAGCCGTCCATGGAAAACACGCCGTCGGTGACAATCAGGCGGATGCGGCTGTCCTGGCTGTCCTTCAAGTGCTGCTCCAGTTCCGCCATGTCGCTGTTCTTGTAGCGGTAGCGGCGGGCCTTGCACAGGCGCACGCCGTCGATGATGGAGGCGTGGTTCAATTCGTCTGAAATCACGGCGTCCTGATCCGTCAACAGGGTTTCAAAGAGGCCGCCGTTGGCATCAAAGCAGGAGGAATATAAAATCACATCATCCATCTGCAGGAAATTGGCCAGGCGCTGCTCCAGCTGCTTGTGAATCAGCTGGGTGCCGCAGATGAAGCGCACGCTGGACAGGCCAAAGCCCCAGGTGTCATAGGCGCTTTTAGCAGCCTGGATGAGGCGGGGGTCGTTGGACAGGCCCAGGTAGTTGTTGGCGCACAGGTTCAGCACATCCTGGCTGGTGGTGGTGTTGATGCGGCTCTCCTGGGGGGTGGTGATGACCCGTTCCTCCTTCCAGGTGCCGGCTTTTTTGATGTCCTCCAGCTGGGTTTCAAAGATGTGAAGGGCCTTTTTCGCTTCCTGTTTCATGGTGTTTCCTCCTGCGTGTATTGTGCGCGTTATTTGTTGTGCCACTCCAGAATGATCTTGCCGCTTTCCCCGGTGTTCATAATGTCAAAGGCCTCCTCAAACCGGGTGTAGGGGAAGCGGTGGGTAATCAGCGGGGTGAGGTCCAGGCCGGACTGCACCATGGCGGCCATCTTGTACCAGGTTTCATACATTTTCCGGCCGTAGATGCCCTGGAGGGTCAGGCCTTTGAAGATGAAGGTGTCCAGGTCAATCTGGGGATGTTTGCCAAAGAGGCCCAGCAGGGCAATCTGCCCGCCGTTGCGCATCAGGGCCAGCATCTGTTTTAAGGCTGGTTCCGCGCCGGACATCTCCAGGCCCACGTCAAAGCCTTCCACCATGCCCAGTTCCTTCATGACCCCGGCCAGGTCCTCTTTTGCCACGTTCACCGTCCGGGTGGCGCCCAGTTTCTTAGCCAGATCCAGCCGGTAGTCCTTGATATCGGTGATCACCACGTGCCGGGCGCCGTTGTGGCGGCAGATGGCGGCGGCCATGACCCCGATGGGGCCGGCGCCGGTGATGAGGACGTCCTCCCCCACCACGTCAAACATCAGCGCGGTGTGGGTGGCGTTGCCAAAGGCGTCAAAGAAGGCCACCACCTCTTCGTCCAGGTCCTCACTGATGGGGATGCAGTTGGAGGCGGGGATGCACAGGTATTGGGCAAAGGCACCGTTGCGGTTGACCCCCACCCCCTCGGTGTACTTGCACCACTGGCCGCGGCCTGCCCGGCAGTTGCGGCACTGGCCGCATACCAGGTGACCCTCGCCGGAGACGATCTGGCCCACCTCAAAATGCTTGACGGCGCTGCCGATTTCTGCGATCTCTCCCACGTACTCATGCCCGATGACCAATGGGGGCTTGATGTGGGCCTGGCTCCAGGCGTCCCAGTTGTAGATGTGCAGGTCCGTGCCGCAAATGGCGGTCTTGTGGATTTTGATCAAGACCTCGTCCGATTTCGGCACCGGCCGCTCCACCTGTTTGAGGACCAGGCCCGGCCCGGCCTCCTGTTTCACCAAAGCATCCATCAGCATCGCAAAACCCTCCTTCAATTCATCAGTGCCCTGTTTCGGCACAGGAAAATCAAACGCAAGCAGGCGGCGCGCCTGGGCTTTTATCCGTGGGAATGGCTGTATACGACGAAGGAATTGTTCAAAAAGGTCTGGTAGAGGGTGAACTCATGCTCCAGCTGGGGCGGGAAGGTCAACTCCAGCACCAGGCAGGCATCCCTGCCCCCCTGGGGATCTGCGTAGGCCAGGCGGAAGGTGCTGGGCCCGTAGTAATACAGGCGGCCGTCTTCCATATAGGCGGTGTCAGCACCCTGGCTGTCCTCTGCCTGCTTGCGCCAGGCCTCCAGGAGGCCCTCCAGGCTGCCTTCTTCCTCCACAACGCGCAGCTGGATGGTGTGGTCGCCGCTGGTTGCATGAAACAGCGTGTTGCC
>DAITOE010000155.1:3139-4389 GCA_036834245.1 Clostridia bacterium
GCCTTGATGAGGAGCTCCTCCTCTGTCAGGCTCAGGTCGTAGATGTGGACGCCCATGAAGTCCGGATGCAGGTTCAAATCAAAAACCAGCTGACCATCCTCCTTTAGGATGCCCAGTTCCTCAGGCGGGGTCAATTCCGGCAGCTCCTTGTTGTAAAACAGCTGCCTGGCCAGGGATTGCGCCTCCTGCTGCGAGAGGCTGACCTTGCCTTCAACCGCCTCTTCAACCAGCAGGTGGCTGCCCAGGGCTTCCTGCAGCACTGCCAGCACCAGGCCCGCATCAGGGGCTGTTTCATTGCGGAGTGTCTGCACAGGATACCGGAAGGCCCCTGCAGCCACCGCATTGCACAGGGGCTGCACCTGGGCGATGAGCTCTGCGCTGTCTTTCGTCTGCTGGCTCACTTCCCGGGCGGGGGCTGCAAAGGCTGAAGTAGTCAGCAACAAGCACAATACAAGGGCCGCTATTAAAATGCGTTTCATCATCGCTCCTTATCCACTATTTCTTCTGCATCAGGTATTTGGCTGCCGCCAGCACGGCGATGTTGCCTTCCCCGGCCGCCTTGGCTGCCTGAAGGGGCGCGCCGGTGATGTCCCCCGCGGCAAAGACGCCGGGGATGGTGGTCATCAGGCTGGTGTCCAGCACAAGCTTGTTGTCCACTGCTTCGATTTCAGGAATCAGCTGGGTCATGGCCACGGCGGGGCGCAGCACAAAGGCGCCGTCTGCCGCCACCTCCCCCTGGTCGGTGGTGAGCACCACCTGCTCCCCCTTCATGGCCAGGGACTGGGGTTTGCCGGGCAGCACCTTGATGGTGTCAGGCAGGTCCCCCGTCTCGTGGGGCTTTTCCTTGACATAGAGCACCTGGGCCAAGGTGGACAGGAACAGGGCCTCCTCCACCGCCTCGTGGTCCGAAGCGATGACCAGCACCGTGCCATCCTTGTAAAACATGCCGTCACAGGTGGCGCAATAGCTGACCCCCTGCCCCACCAGCTCCTCCTCGCCCTCAATCATCTTCACCCGGGCGGTGCCCATGGCCAGGATGACCGCCCGGCCGGTGTACAAATCGTTCCCCGCCAGGACGGAAAAGGCGTCCCCCATGGGCATCACCCGGCGGACCAGGGCCCGGACGAATTCGGCGCCCATAGATGTGGCGTGGTCCCGGAGGTGCGCAAGCAAATCCGGCCCTGTGATGTGGGGGAAGCCGGGGTAGTTGTCAATCAGCTTGGTTTTGCCCAGGGCGCCGTCCCCGGCGT
>DAITOE010000156.1:0-2272 GCA_036834245.1 Clostridia bacterium
CCCTCTGAGTGAAATCGTATCGCCCGGCTCTGCCGGGCGTGCGGGGCGGTTTGCGCAGCAAACCTTTCCGCGCATTTTCCATGACCGGGAGCGCAGCGACCAATGGAAAATGCCCGTTCCTCCTAACCGCCAAAGTGTCCGCAGACACTTTGGCGACACCGAAGGTTTGCTGGTGGATACGCCAGCTGAAAGGATGGCCCATGAAGCGCATCTATCCCCACCTGCACCACCCGGAACTGCATCCCGCCTATGGCTGGCGGCCCATCAAGGTGACCACCCGGGCGGACCTGGGCCACACCATCCGCTTCATGTCCCTGCGCAGGCTGCCCCAGACAAAGGACGGCCGCCTGATCCAGATCAGGGAAGCCCTGGACATGTACATCGACCGGCTGAAGCTGGGGGGTGTGCTGTGGATGTTTTGCGATGTGCTGAATGCCAGCAACCTGGATGCGTTCCTGGAGGAGGTGAAGCGGCGGGGCGCCTACCTGTTTGACATCTGGGGCTATGTGCCCGGCTCCTATGAACAAGGCGTGGACTGGGGGGAGTACCAGGTGCCGGAGGAGGTGCACCAGCTGATCATGGACAAGCTGGGCCCCCATTTCATCGGCTATGACAACGGGGAGCAGGACGGCCGCTACATCGGCGCCTACACCTCCCAGCAGTGCCCCGCCATCCAGGATGTCAGCTTCCAGCGCAGCCGCTTCTATGACTATTTTGAGCTGATGGCGGACCACCTGCAGCACGCCACCACCGCCCTGTGCTCCCTGAACTACTGCCATTATTTCGCCAGGGAGCACAATGTGTTCATGCTGGGGGCGGAAACGGCCCAGGCCCTTCCCAACGCCAACCTGTGGTATGCCTATTTGCGGGGCGCAGGCAAGCAGTACGGCCTGTTGTATTTCGGCAATGCTTCCGTCTACAACCGCTTCAGCTGGAAGACCTATGACATGAAATCCGTCACCCCCTATGAGGGCTATTCCTGCGGACCGGGCCACGGCACCAGCATCTCCCTGCTGCGGCGGCTGATCTACCTGGAGTATCTGTACAATGCCGACATGCTGGGCTATGAGTCCAGCCTCTTCACCACCCGGGAGAACATGGAAAAGGTGCGTCGGAGGGAGCCCCTCCCCCATCCCAGGGAGCTGGCCGCCCAGGGGGACAAGCCCCTGGATTTCTCCGGCGACATGGTGTTGACCCCCCTGGGGGAGGTGCAGCGGGGCTGCATGGACCTGGTGGAGAAACGGGGGCTGCCCGGGCCGCTGCACACGCCGGTTGTGCTGTACATCCACCACAGCTGCGGCTTCACCATGCCCAGGCACCTGTACACCAGCCAGGTCTTCCGCAGCTGGGGGCAGATGCCCTATTCCAAGGGGGACCACCAGCTGCACGCCCTCTTCAGCCTGCTGTACCCGGGCTATGAGGACTCCGGCTTTTATGCGGACGAGCGCGGCTTCATGAGCCCCACCCCCTACGGGGACTGCGCCGACGTGATGACCTCAGACCTGCTGCCCGCCAGCCTCCATCAGTACAGCCTCTGCCTCTTGGCCGGGGACCAGGCCCTGGACAGCGAGCAGGTGGACAAGCTGTCGGACTTCGTGACAAAGGGCGGGCAGCTGCTGGCCTTTGCCGGGCAGCTGGACAAGGCCGGGCCCCGGGTGCTTGAGATGATGGGATTAAAGGAGCTGGGTCCTGCAGAACGCTATGAGAAGGTCCAGGTGGTGTTTGCGGGCCAGGCCCCGGGGGGTGCTGCCCGGTTTACCGAGCAATCGATGCACCTGCACACAGCCCGCCTGCAGGAGGAAACCCAGGTGCTGGCCAGCCTGGCAGACGGCAGCCCGGCGCTGATTCAGACCCGCCTGGGCCGGGGCAGCATCACCCTGTCCCTGACCCCCTTTGGTCTGGCGGACACCCGGAACAGCCAGCCCTTTGAGAACCTGCCCAACCAGTCCATCCCCCTGCAATACCCCCTGCTGCACCATATCCGCCACCTGCTGGACCAGGCCCTGAGCGCCCAGCAGCTATTGCAGGTGGAAGGGGAGGGCCTGGGCTGGTGCGTCAACCTGCGGGACCAGGGGCTCTTGACCCTCACCCTTTTCAACAACGCCTGGACGGATATACCCTTCCGGTTTTCCCTGGCCTGCGGCCGGGAACTGAAGCGGAAGCCTGTGGCCATCCCCGACACCGACCCGGCCATCCTGGGCTATTACCCCCCGGGGATTCAGCTGCAGCCCGGCGCCGCCAAACAAGAGGGCATCCTGCCGGCCGGGCAGAT
>DAITOE010000156.1:2372-4383 GCA_036834245.1 Clostridia bacterium
CCTGCAGGTGGTGGTGGATTTCTCCTCCCTCATGGACCACTATCCCCACATGTCCCTGCTGTACAACATCCGGGGAAAATACGAGGAAAACATGGCCCGGATGGCAGCCAGCCTGGACAAGGCCCGGGCCCTGGGGGCCAGCCACATCATCCTGATGGCCCACAGGAACGCGGAAAACCATTTAAGCCATGAACAGGCCCTGGGGATGATGGCAGACAGCCTGAAGCGGCTTGCGGAGATGGCACGGAAAAAGGGCATCACGCCCCTGATTCAAAACGGCACACCCGCCCGCATGGCCCACAGCCTGGAGGAGACCGGCAAGGCCTTCTCCCTGCCCCTGGCCTTCAACCTCTCCCACGCCCTGCTGTCCGGGGACAGCCCGTCCCCCGCTACCCTGGCCGATGTCCGGGCCCTGCTGTTGTCAAAGCCCCTCCGGGACGAGCTGGGCCAGCTGTCAGACGCCCACCTGCCCCTTCTTGGGGAGGAGTTTGCGCAGGAAATGAAGCAGCTGCTGTCCGGCATCGACCTGACCCAGATGGATTTCATCTGCCTGGATGCGGTGTACCCGGATTTTGAGGCCATGTACCTGGACCGGGCAGCCTGGCTGAAGCTTCATCCTTAACTCGCCGCCATCAGACAGGGCGCCGGCTGCCTCCCATGCAGGCCGGCGCCTGTTTGTAATAATTTTGCAATCTGCTGGGCTTAACGGTATACTATGCCGGTAATGAAGCAGGAGGGAGGGCTGGCGGCATGGATTGGCAAGAGGCTGTAATTCTCATCCCCTCCCTGCACCCGGACGAGAAGCTGCACGCCTATGTGAAGGACCTGATAGCCCATGGTTTTTCCCGCATTGTGGTTGTGGACGACGGCTCCGGCCCGGCATACAGCCACTTTTTTGAGGAGTTGAAGCAATACCCCCAGTGCGATGTGCTGGGCTATGACAGCAACCAGGGCAAGGGCTATGCCTTGAAGCACGGCATGCGCCATGTGATGCGCGCCTGGCCCGAGGCCCCCGGCATCATCACCGCCGATTCCGACGGCCAGCACACCGCCCCGGACTGCATCAAGACCGCCAAGGCCATGCTGCTGCATCCGGACAAGCTGGTGCTGGGCAGCCGGGATTTCGCCCTGGCCCACATCCCCCCCAAGTCCCGCTTCGGCAACCGCATGACCAGCTTCTTTTTCAAGATCCTCTACGGCAGCTGGCTGCCGGACACCCAGACGGGCCTGCGGGGCATCAGCCGGGAACTGCTGCCCCAGATGGCGGAGATCCCCGGCTACCGCTTTGAGTATGAGATGAACATGCTCATCCACACCGCCGGCTGGCGCATCGGCTTTGAACTGGTACCCATTGAAACCATCTACCACGACGCCAACGAGGGCACCCACTTCAGGCCGCTGCACGATTCCTTCCGGATCTATAAGCTGCTGCTGGGCAATTTTTTCAAGTTCGCCTCCGCCGGCGCCCTGTCCACCCTGCTGGACCAGGGGCTGTTCAACCTGTTGGAGCGCTGGCTGGTGCCCTCCCTCTTCCGGCATATCCCCGGCCTGGCCCTGGCCAGCACCGTGATGACCTCCACCGTCATCGCCCGGGTGTGCTCTGCCATGTTCAACTACCGGGTCAACCGGCAGTTCGTCTTCCAGGTCAAAAAAAGCAGGGGTTCCCTGCTGCGCTACGGGATCCTGGTGGTGGCGGTGATGTTTGCTTCCGCCATCCTGGTGGAAACCCTGCACATCAGCCTGGGCATGGACACCGGCCTGGCCAAGATCTTTGTGGACACCTTCCTGTTTTTTATCAATTACCGCATCACCAAAGCCTGGGTATTTGCCTCCCCTGACGAAAGGACCAACAAACCATGAAAAAAACCACTGTGTTTCTGCTGATTCTGGCGCTGATCATGTCCGCCGCCCTCCCCTTTGTCCTGCCCTCCGGCGCCCTGCTGCAATCAGAGCGGGAGCGAATGCAGGAGGAAATCTGGGAGCGGGAGGAGGCGCAAGAAAGCGGCCTGCT
>DAITOE010000157.1:0-4348 GCA_036834245.1 Clostridia bacterium
GCTTCTGAAATAACGGAGTTCCTGGAAGTCCTCGCCTGGGGCGTTGAGAAGGGCTACCTGTCTCAGGAAGACCATGACGCGTTCATGGGCAGCGCCTACTCCATGTCCTCCTACATCGCCGTGAAGGTCTTCATGGAAGGCATCAGCCGCCTGGCGGATCAGGAAATCACCCGGGACAACTTCCTGGAAGCCATGGAATCCGAGCGCATCAACGTGCCGATCTCCGGCGGCGTTGACTACTCCGAAGGCCAGCGCATCGGCCTGGACGGCATGGCCTTTGCCAAGTTCAACAAAGACTACACCGACGCTTTTGACGCTTTCTTCACCGTGGACGGCATGAAGTCCATCGCCGAGCTGCTGGGCGAGTAATCGTCCCAGCCCTTGCGGGGCAGGGGTGTTTGACCCCTGCCCCGCATTTCATTATGATAGCCCGCGAGGCCACCACATTTTGAAAGGACACAACATGAACTACAAAGACAAGCTCATCACCGTCCAGCAGGCGGTGGACATGGTCAAGTCTGAGGACTACATCGTCACCGGCCTTGGCAGCTCCACAGCGGGGGCTTTTTTTGGCCACCTGCATACCGCTGCTGATCGCCTGCGGGATGTCACCATCTCCACCTGCCTGCCCATGGGGGATTACCCCTGCTTTAACGACCCCCAGTACCGCCATGCCTTCCTGCATGACAGCTGGTTTTACAACCCCGCCACCCGCCGGGCCCACAAAAACGGCAACACATCCTTTGTGCCCAACTGCCTGCATTTCGCGGCCACCAAGCGCTTGGAACACCGCAAGCCCAACATCTTTGTGGGCGTGGCGGCCATGCCGGACGCCCACGGCAACATCAGCCTCTCCTGCTCCAACACCTATGAGATGCAGATGATCGCCGCCGCAGACCTGGTGATCCTTGAGATCAACCCCAACTATCCCCGCACCTTTGGCGATGCCTTTGTGCGCCTGGATGAGGTGGATTATCTGATCGAGACGGATTATCCGGTGCCGGCGCTGCCGGACATTGAGCCGGGCGAAAAAGACCGGATCATCGGCTCCCTGGTGGCGCCCTACATCAAGGACGGGGACTG
This sequence comes from Clostridia bacterium, assembly GCA_036834245.1. Taxonomy (GTDB): domain Bacteria; phylum Bacillota; class Clostridia; order Christensenellales; family Aristaeellaceae; genus UBA6115. Next base: position 1,084 of record DAITOE010000157.1, read on the forward strand.
TTTGCAGCTGGGCATCGGCGGCATGCCCAACGCCATTGCGGACACCCTCTTTGACAAGAAGGACCTGGGCATCCACACCGAGATGCTCACCACCAACATGATGAAGCTGGCCCAGGCCGGAGTCATCACGGGGCGCAAAAAGCAGATCCAGAACGGCAAGATGGTCTGCACCTTTATCATGGGCTCAAAGGAGCTTTACGAGTTTGCCCACGACAACCCTTCTGTTGAGGTGCTGGCCGGCTCCTACACCAATGACCCCTACGTCATCGCCCAGAACGACAACATGGTGTCCATCAACTCCACCATCGAGATCGACCTGACCGGCCAGTGCGCCAGCGAGTCCATCGGCTCCCAGCAGTTCTCCGGCACCGGCGGGCAGACAGACACCGCCACCGGGGCGCAGAATTCCAAAAACGGCCGCAGCTTTATCTGCCTTTATTCCACCACCATGGCCAAGAACCCCCAGACCGGGGAACGGGAGGAGATCTCCAAAATCGTGCCCCAGCTAAAGCCGGGCGCCGCCGTGTCCCTCTCCCGAAACGACGTGGACTATGTGGTCACGGAATATGGCGTGGTGCGCCTGCGGGGCACCAACATCAGGGAGCGGGTGGCGCTTTTGATCTCCATCGCCCATCCCAAGTTCCGGGAGGAGCTGCGCCGGCAGGCCTATGAGATCGGGCTTGTGTACGACCGATGAGCACCTTCGTTTTTGAAGGCAAGTCCGTCTACTACGAGATCGTGGGCACGGGCCGGCCGCTCCTGATGCTAAACGGCATCATGATGTCCACCAAGTCCTGGGCCCCTTTCCTTGCGGCCATCACCAAATCGGGCAGCCAGCCCCTTTTGGTAGACCTGTTGGACCAGGGCCAGTCCGACCCCATGGGCCAGGACTTCCCCATGACCCTCCAGGCCCGGATGCTGGAGGCCCTCCTTCATCACCTAGGCTTTGAGGAAGTGGATATCTTTGGCACCAGCTATGGCGGCGAGGTGGCGTTGAACCTGGCGGCCAGACGGCCTGATCTGATCGGCCGCATGGTGCTGGCCAACACCGTGGCCCGCACCAACGCCTGGCTGAAGGAGATCGGCGAGGGCTGGATTCTGGCGGGGAACAACCCCCGGGCCTACTACGCCACCACCATCCCTGTCATCTACAGCCCCGCCTTTTATGACCGCCGGGCCCAGTGGATGGATCAGCGCAAAACCCTGCTCACCAACACCGCCTTTGCCAGCCACGACTTCCAGGCCCGCATGGCCAGGCTCACCCGCTCCGCGGAGTCCCATGACGTCACTGAGCAGCTGCCCCGTATCACCTGCCCGGTGCTGCTCCTCTCCTCCCAGCAGGATCACATCACCCCGCCGGAGGAGCAGACCTTCCTGTATGAGCGCCTTCCCAACGCGGAGCTGGTGGTTCTTCCCAAAACGGGGCACGCCTCTTTCTATGAGCGGCCGGACCTGTTTACGGCCCTCCTCACCGGCTTTATCAGCCACCGGGAGCAGATTCAGCTTCCCTGAAAGGAGTGAACATGCTGTACTCCTACAAGGGCAGGAATATCCACTATCAGGAAAAAGGCCAGGGGCATCCCCTCCTGCTGTTAAACGGCATCATGATGTCCACGGAGTCCTGGGCGCCCTTTGTGCCCGCCTTTTCCCGCCACCACCGGGTGATCCTTTTAGACCTGATGGATCAGGGAAAAAGCGCCGCCTTTCCCCCGGGCTACGGCATCCAGGAGCAGGCGGAGATGCTCAAGGCCTTTTTGTGGCATCTGGAGATCGACCGGGTTTCCGTGCTGGGCACCTCGTATGGCGGGGCGCTGGCCCTGCAGCTGGCCTGTGACGCGCCCCAGCTGGTGGACCGGCTGCTGCTGGCCGCCACCCGGGCCTGGACAGACCCTCTGTTTCGGGACATGTGCGAATCCTGGCTGCATGGCACCGCCAGCGCCCAGGCCTTTTACACCAGCACCATCCCCCTGTTTTACGGGGCCACCTTCCAGCAAAACCAGCGGGAGTGGATGGAAAAGCGCCGGAAGACCCTGGAGGCCACGGTCTTTTCAAACCCCGATTTTTTAGACCGCATGCGGCGCCTGGTGCGCTCCATCATGGATTTTGACCTGCGGGACCGGCTGCCCGCCATCACCTGCCCCACCCTGATCTTAGCGCCGGAGGAGGATTTGGTGATGATGCCCTGGGAGCAAAAGCGCATCCTGAAAGGCATCCCCCAGGCGGAGATGATCAGCCTGCCCGGCACCGGGCATGTGCTGTTTTTAGAGCGGCCGGAGCTGTTCGTCTCCCTGGCCATGGGCTGGTTTGACTACCGGGAGGCCCTGGGCCTCCTTGACAGCCCGGCCCCGATGGACGAAAATGATTTAGTCACCCAATAATGACATGAAAAGGAAGGCGCGATGAGCACCACCAGCCCCAAAACGGCCCGAGGCCAGACCACCATGAACCGGATCAGCCGCGCGGCGGAGACGGAGTTTGGCCGCAAGGGCTACTACAACACCAGCATCAACGATATCGCCCTCAGGGCCAAGGTGGCCCCGGGGACCATTTATATCTATTTTGAGGACAAGTACAGCCTGTACTGCCACCTGCTTCAGCAGTATGGCCACCAGATCCGCAAGAACATCGCCCTGAAAACCAAGGGGCTGACCGGGCGGATGGAGATCGAGCGGGCGGGGCTTCTGGCCTTTTTGATGCATGTGCGCCGCAAGCCCCACATGTACAACATCATCTGGGAATCCCTTTACATCAACCCCACCCTCTTTGTCAATTACTATGAGACCTTCGCCCAGCGCTACAAAAGCCAGCTGGATGAGTCCCAGGATAAGCTGACGGAGATGGACACCACGGTGATGGCCTATATTCTCATGGGCATCTCCAACTTCATCGGCTTAAAGTACGTCTTTTTTGACAAGGATGCGGACTTGAACAAGGTGGTGGACGAAGTGATGAAGTTCCTGGAGTACGGCATGCTCGGGCGGGATCAATAAACACGCTGAAAAAGGCCGGACCGGGCCTTTTTTGACTTTCTTTACTTTCATTTCCCCCCTATGCTATACTTTGACCATCGACGGAGGAGGTCACGCGGCGGATGCCTGATTACAAACTGGTGATTGACGGCGGTCGGGAGCTGCGCGGTGAAACATGTGTTTCCGGCGGCAAGAACACCTCACTGGCGGTTGTTCCGGCAGCCATTTTGGCCGACGGCCCCTGCATCATCGAGAACCTCCCGGCTATCGAAGATATCCGGGTTTTATATCGTATT
>DAITOE010000158.1:0-4273 GCA_036834245.1 Clostridia bacterium
GGGCACATCGTGGCCTTTGTGGGCGACGGCGTGAACGACAGCCCCTCCCTGGCGCTGGCACAGATTGGCATCGCCATGGGTTCGGGCACGGATGTGGCCATCGAAACCAGCGATGTGGTGCTGATGAACTCCGACTTCAGCCGCCTGCCCCATGCCCTGGGGCTGACCAAGGCCACCGCGCGCAACATGCGCCAGAACATCATCATTGCCGTCGGCGTGGTGCTGGTGCTGCTGTTCAGCGTCTTCTTCAGCAGCTGGATGAACATGTCCATCGGCATGCTGGTCCACGAGGGCAGCATCCTGGTGGTGATCTTAAACGGTATGCGCCTGCTGCGGTATACGCCAAGGGCTTATACTGGACTCACTCATTAACGCTTCCATGAGCCGGCCCTTTTTCGCCTCTGCGTTGACTCTCTCAGTCGGCGTAGGCTGCGACTACGCCTCCTTCTTTCGTCTTAGCAGAGACAATAAATTGCTCGGCCCATGAGTGCGTTCATTCACTCGTCCAGTATTGAAACATCAAAAGAAGCGCAGACGTGACAAAGAAAGGAAAACATCATGAAAAAAGCAACCCTCCAACTGGAAACCCTCACCTGCCCCTCCTGCATGGCCAAGATTGAAGGCGCCCTGAAGAGCCTGGACGGCATCGACAAGGACACGCTGAACGTCTCCTTTAACACCTCCAGGGTGAAGGTGGATTTTGACGACAGCAAGCTGGCCATCGAAGCCATCCAGAAGAAAATCAGCGACCTGGGGTATGAGGTCAAGAAAACCCAGGTCAAGTAAAAAAGCCGCAAGAAAACAGGGAGGCTCATGACGGGCCTGCCTGTTTGTTTATCGCACAGGCCGCGGCAGCAGGTGTCGCAAAGCGGTATCAAGGGAGAGAGTGCATAGGCAGCAAACCACAAAATCCCTGCAGCTGTGCTCCTTTCCGTGTACCTATCCTCCGCCGCCCTGCGGTTTCTATCTATAATGCGTGATATTCACGGCTGATTCCCTTGTATCGAAACAGTTCTGATGGAGTTTGTAAAAACTGCCCAGCCCAGCCTGCTGATTCGCTACGCCCTACTGGTCGACAATCAAGCCGATAATAGCCACCAGGTCATTGATGTCCACATCCCCGGCCTGGTCTGCATTGGCGTTGACCATTGACTTGCATGGCGTTCCCTGCTCTATGTATGCAACAACAACCTGCAAGTCTGCAATGGTGATGTTGCCGTCATCGTTGGCATCCCCCAGTTTAACAGGGCCGGGCTGGCTGGGGAGCTTTGACAAAATATTGTCAATCACGCTAACCCAGCTCTGGTATGAACGGGCGCCCACTTCCCGGGCAACCTCTTTGTAATTCTGATCCAGAAAGACTGTTGTGGGGAAGCCCTTGATGTCCTCCATCATCCATGCAAACCTGTTGTCGATGGGGTAATTGGCATAGGTACAATTGTTTTTCGCAAACAGTTCTTTGCCGAGTTTGATCTTTTTCTCATCCAGGTTACCATAGCCATCCGTTGCGTCCTCTTGCAAGCCAATCACTTCCACAACACCCTGATACTTCCGGCTGATTTCCCCCAATGCAGACAATTCGTCCACACAGTAACCACACCAGATCGCCCATATGTTGTACATGCGCAGCTTTACTCCTTCCGCCTGACCCTGCGCTGGCAAGACAAGGGCAACCACCAGGATGATGCTCAACAAGACAGGCAGCAGCGACTTCCTCACATTTTGTATCATCTTTTTCTCCTTTCCTCCTGTTCCTCATTTCCTGGGCGGCACCGGGCACACGCCATCGATGCAGCCGTTTTCATCCGGTTCTCCGGGCTGGGGCTGGGCTGCCACCGGGGGCAGCAGCTCCTTGTAGACTTCCTCCAGGCCAAACTGCTCCGCCAGGGCCAGCCGCCTTAGCACATTGGCCCGGGTGAGGGCGCCGTAGGGCGCAACGCCTGCCAGGCTGTCATCAAAGGACACCCGCCCCGTCAGGCAGAGGTACAACAGGGGGGCCTCCAAGAGCCCGCCCTCCAGGGCAATCTCCGTGTCCAGGGGATATGCCGTCATGGTCCCTTGTTGCAGCCCGCCAAAATCCGCCGGGCGGCCACCCACCAGCAGGCTTTCCTCATGCAGCATCAGCCCCTTCACATACCGGCTGGACACCCGGAGCCTGCCCGGGCTCACCGTGATCTCCGCCCTGCCCACCACCCGGCAGTTGCCGGCGATGATGTCCACCTCCAGCCGGCCTGGCAGCCGGGTGCTGACGGGGACCACCATGATCCAGACGTCGGCCCCCGGCGGGTCAAAGGCCCGCAGGGACAGGCCCCGGAGGCTGATGCTGTTGTTGGGGTAGGCAGCGGCCCCGGACACCAGGGGGGTCAGCAGCAGTAAGGCCATCAGCAGGGCTGCAAGCCGCCGCAATCCCGGGGCAGGCGCGTAGCGCATGGCGGGCCTCCTCATCTGATCATCGCTGGTTCACAATGATGTCCACAATGGCCATCAGATCCCCGGTGTCGACGCCGGGATAGCCGTCGGCATTGGCATTGGCCATGTTCTTGCAGGCCACGCCGGAGATGATGTAGGCAATCACGCACACCATATCCTGTTCGTTCACCACGCCATTATTGTCCGCATCCCCCAGCAGGATGGGGCTGGGCTGCTCCCCGATGACCACATAGGTGGGCGGGTTTTTATATTGCTTGAACAGCTGGTGCAGGGGGGTGTCCCGCAGGCCGTGCACCGCAACACCGGTGTGCGCCACAGCATAGATGTCCCCGTCCAGCAGGGGGTTCTCGCTGATGATCTGTTTGAGCTGGGTCACACCGACAAAGGAATCCTTCGCCAGGTAGTTCACGCTGTCCGGCAGCCGGTAGCTGCTGCCCGCCTTGTCGGCCGGGTACTGGATCAATTTGCTCATGTCGCTGGAATACAGCACGCCGTCCTGACTCTTGTAGGCCGGGTTGCCGGCATCCACCCTGATTTCCGAAAGACCCCGGGCATCGGCGAATATGCCTGTACCAATCCTGGTGACCGAGGCAGGAATCGTCATGGTGCCGGGCAGCAACGCCCCGTTGAAGGCCCCTTCACCGATGCTGGTGACGGTGCCGGGAATGGCGATGCTGCCCTCCACATGAACGCTGCGGAAAGCACCTGCGCCGATATGCTGCAGGCCCTGGGGCAGCCGCACGCTGCCAAACATTTTCACCGGGTTGGGGGCAAAAGCCTGTGCCATGATGCCCTTCACCGGTTGCCCGTTGACGGTGGCGGGAATTACCAGCTCCGAGATGTAATAGCTGTCCACCCCTTCCACCAGCAGGTCCCCGTCCAGCAGAATGTATTTTACATGGTTTGCCACAAAGGTGCCGGGATTGGGGTTCACCGGGGCAGTGGGGGCCGGGGTCGGCGCACTGGCCGGGGCCTCACCCCAGCTGTAGGGGCAGGCCGGCACCTGGCCGGCGCTGTCGTTCCAGGCGGCATGGGTAGATCCTCCGATTTCACGGATCCGGTCGTCAGAAATCAGAAAATACCGGTGGTTTTCCTGACCGCCGCCGACGGGATCATCCCAGGTGACGTCCACGTGGTACCAGTTGCCCCCCAGTTGCACCAGGTTCCAGGCATGGTTCCCTGCAACGCTGGACACGTACAGGCAGGGAACGCCCACTGCCTTCAAGAGCATCTGGTAGGCCCTGGCATAGCTGTCGCATACGCCGCTGCCCAGCAGCAGCACGCCTTCGGGCTTGTAGATGGTGTAGGTCTCGTCATAATTGGCGTTGCGGGTCAGCCAGTCGTGCATCCATTTGGCCTTGGCGTAGGGACCGCTGGCGGCGGCGTTGCACTGGCTGGCCAGGGAGGCCACCTTGCCCGCTACTTTCTGGGGATCCTTGTAGTCAGCGGCAGTGGTTACCAGGAATTTTTCAGCCCCCCAGGTCATCTGGGCTCCGGAGGAGTCGATGATATAGAGGTGGAACATGTAGTAGCCCGGCTGGTCGAAGGTGTGGGTGATGACGGGGCTGGCGGTGAAGGGAAAATCCTTCATTGACTCGAACCACTCGGTGGCAGCATCCTGGTTGTAATACAGCACCGCCCTGTAGCGGTATTCCCCGTCGCCGCCCTCCGCCCGGATGGTGAAACTGCCCTGGGTGTTCACCAACAGGGGGTTGCTGCCCACCACCAGGTAGACGGCGGTGATGGCAGCCACGGTGGAGTGCATCGCCCCCATACCATCCGGGACCACGCTGCCGCCGTCATTCCTGAAGCTGGAGATCACCGAAAGCGCGTATATGGAGAA
>DAITOE010000159.1:0-2183 GCA_036834245.1 Clostridia bacterium
TACATCCACATGGCCAGGCCGTAGGGGCCGTGCACCAGGGCGCCGTAGCCGCCGGTGAAGGTGGAGGCGAACTCAGGACGATCCAGGAGGTGGGCGATGGCATGGCGCACCTGCTTGAACTGGGTGGGGCCAAAGTCGCTCTGGAAGGTGATCTTGCCGTAGCCGTTGCGCTCGTAGTTGACGGTGCTGAAGCCGCCCTTTTCAACGATGTCCAGGGCCGCGTTCACGTCGGTGCCGCCGGTCAGGCCGGAGATCACGTTGATGGCGCCGGTCTCCAGGGCGTCAAACTGGGTGGCCTTCTCGGCCCGGACCACGATGACCTTCTGCACATGGGGCTTCTGGCCTTCGAAGTTGCCTTTGTAGTTGGGGTTGATTTCCAGCACGGCCTGCTTGGCACCCACATCGTAGGACACCAGGTTGTAGGGGCCGGCGGTGACGCGGCCTTCGGTGACGAAGCGCGCATGCTCGATCTTGTCCTTCAGGGCATCGGCGGTCATGTCGCCCACAAAGTAGGCGCCCTGGCCGTCGTCCTTCACGTCATAGCCTTCGCCCAGCCACATGGCGATGGACAGGGGGCTGAAGGAAGCGTAGGACATGTCATAGTAGTAGGGGATGTACTTGGCGATGATGGTCACCTCAAAGGTGTAGTCATCAATCAGGCGGAAGCCGGCAAAAGGCGTGTTGCCTTCCTTGACGGACTCAGTGACCTTGGTGGCGAACTCTTCCTTGAGGGTCTTCTCGTTTTCTTCACGGGCTGCCTTGGCTTCCTCGGTCTCGTCCTCGGGGACTTCGGGGAGCTCCAGGGTCAGGCCGTTGTAGCGGTACAGCTGGCCGCCGGCATAGTATTCATAGGCCTGGTTCTTGCTGCCCATGGCCAGCAGGGTGGGATGGCTGAACAGCAGGGGAGAAGCCAGGAAGTGCTTTGCAGTGATGGGGCTGCCATCGTTGAACACCAGATCCTCAAAGATCTTGATGGTGTAAGTCTTGCTGCCGTCCTCGTTCACAACGCCTTCCATGCTCTCCGTCACGCTGGCGTTGGGCACCATGGCACCGCCCTGGTTGAAGGAGACGGTGGAGTAGTCGTTGATCATCTCACGGATCATGTTGTCCGTGGCGTTGTTGGTCCAGATGGCGCCATGCGCCCAGTCACCGGAAATCTCGGTGCCGGAACCATAGATCAACTCGCCGCCGACTGCCGGCTCGGCGAAGGCAGTTGTGATGCCAAGAAGCATCACGCTTGCCACAAGTAAGGCTACCAGTTTCTTCATGGATAAACCTCCGATATAGTATTGAGCATGATCGACATCCGTCTGCGATCACAGCCCTTATGTCTGATAATAACGAAAACGGCGCCGTTTGACAAGCCCTTTTTTCCGGGTAAAGCACATCAACCTCACCGAATTGGGGGGATAAACCGCGGAAAACCACATGAAAAACCCGGAGCAGACAATGAAAAGACAAGGCTTCGGCCGGGAAAAAACTGTGAGAAATTTGGCAAAACGGGTATACTACCGGGTGAAACAATACAAGGAGGTTCATCCCATGTTTGAAATAAGAGACGGCATCTATTCTGTAGGCGTGCAGAACCCGGAACTGGAAGTGTTTGACATCATCATGAAGACCCCGAAGGGCACCAGCTACAATGCCTATCTGATTAAAGGGGATGAAAAAACCGCCCTGGTGGAAACCGCCAAGGAAGGCTTCCTTCAGGAATACCTCAACAATATTGAAGAAATCCTTCCCTTCCCGCAGGTGGATTACCTGGTCATCAACCACACCGAGCCGGACCACGCCGGCATCATCCCGGAGTTGATCCGGCGCAACCCCAACCTGCGGGTCATCGGTACCAATAGCGCCATCACCTTCATCGGGGAAATCATCAACCAGCCCTTTAACAGCCGGGTGGTGAAAATGGGCGACACCCTGGACCTGGGCGGCCGGGTGCTCACCTTCTATCCCATGCCCAACCTCCACTGGCCGGACACCATGTTCACCCATGATTCCAAGTCCAATGGCCTCTTCACCTGCGACTTCCTGGGGGCCCACCACAGCTTCCCGGAACTGCTCATGAGCCAGATGGAGGACACCGACGACTACCTGGTGAGCGCAAAGAAGTACTATGACGACATCATGAGCCCCTTCGCCGTGCCCTTTGTGAAAAACGGCATCAAGGCGGTGCGGGA
>DAITOE010000159.1:2283-4222 GCA_036834245.1 Clostridia bacterium
GTGCTCCACGCCATTGACCGGGCGGACGGCGTCCTCTTTGGCTCCCCCACCTTCCTGGGGGACATGCTCCAGCCCATCGGGGAGCTGCTGGCTGCCATCCATCCCCATGTCCTGAAGGGCAAACTGGGCAGCGCCTTTGGCTCCTACGGCTGGAGCGGCGAGGCCGTGGCCAACATCCTGGGCCGCCTGGAGCAGCTGAAGGTCAAGACCCTGCCCGGCGTCCGCGCCCGGTTAAGCCCCAACGAGGAGGAACTGGCCCATGCCCGCATCTTCGCCGCGGATTTTGCCAAGGCCATTCAGTCCGCATAATGTAGAGGAGGGCACATCATGAAGGCGACGGAGACGCGCTATGCCTGCCGCAACCTGGGGCTATCAGGCTTCCCGTCCTTTGACGACCCGGTCTGGGACCAGGTTCCCTCTGGCGAATTAGCGGAGGTGGAAAGCGGCAAGCGCCCCTTCCTGCACACGGCGTTTCAGCTGTTCCGGGACGATGCCGCCGCAGCCTTCTACTTGAAAATCACGGCGGAGGACGATGAGGTGCACTCCACCTACCGCCTTCAAGACGAAACCCTCTACACCCAGGACGTGTTTGAAATTTTCATCTCCGACACTGGCCTATTGGACCGCTACCGGGAGGTTGAGGTGAGCCCCTTTGATGTCACCTTCACCGGGGACATTTCTTTTAGCGAGGACGGCGCCCGGGTGCTGGACATGGGCTGGGAGCTGCCGGGCTTTGTCACTGTCACCCGTCATTTCAGGAAGGAGCACCGCACCCTGTCCATCTGGCGGATGCCCTACGCCGGCTTTGCCGCGCCCCCGGAGCCGGGCAAGCCCTGGCGCTTCAACGTCTTCCGGGTGGACCACAGCCGCCGGGGGGAGGAGCTCCAGGCCTGGCAGCCCACCGGCGCGCGGAACTTCCACGTGCCCGAGCGCTTTGCCTGGCTTGACTTTACGGAATGAAGCAGCGCGCAGATGAAGCGCTGCGGGCATCCATGGACACCCTGGTGGGGGACATGGGCATGCTCACCGGCCTCACCGTGTGCTACGGCACCGGGGAAGACGCCGTCACCCATTCCACGGGGCTGCGGCAGGAGGTTTTGTATAACGGGCGCTATACGGAGGCGCCCCTGCCGATTACTTCCAATACTATCTACGACATCGCCTCGCTGACCAAGGTCTTCACCCTGGTCAGCGTTTTGCAGCTGATGGAGCAGGGCAGGATCCGGGAGGAGGACGACATCGCCGCCCTGGAACCCCGGTTTTTGCACCTGAAGGGCTGCAGCGTGGCCGACACCCTCTCCTACCTGGCCTGCCTGAAAACCCCGGAGCGGGTGGACGCCCAGGCGGACGCCGCAACGGCTGAATACATGGTGTTCCAAACCCGGCAGGTGCCCCATGAGGGGGAGCGCCTGTATTCCGACATGAACGCCCTGGTGCTGAAATACGTGGTGGCCGCCGTCAGCGGCATGTCCTTCTGGGACTATTTGCAGCGCCATGTGCTGGCCCCGGCAGGGATGCAGGAAACCTGGGCCCGTGTTCCGGCGGCCCGGGCCCGGGACCTGATGAACTACAACTACGAGCACAGGATCATGAAAGGGGCATACAGCTTAATCGGCGATGCCCAGCCCGGCAGCCCCCACGACCCCAAGGCCCGGCTGCTGGGGACGGACCGGGACCCGGTCAGCGGCCATGCCGGCCTGTTTGCCACCGCCGGGGACATGGTGCGCTTCGCCCAGGCTCTGCTCACCGGCCGCCTGATCAAACGGGAGAGTTTGCAAAACATCGGCATCAACCGCACGGGCTACCTGCTTAAGGATGGCAGCTACCGCCAGTTTCTGGGGCAGCTCGTCTTCACCCGATCCCCCATCCAGCGCTTCAGCGAGGTGCCGGAATGGATGGGCCTGCGGGCCTTTGGCATCTCCGGCTACACCGGCAACCA
>DAITOE010000160.1:0-4196 GCA_036834245.1 Clostridia bacterium
TGCCCGACAGCGTCAGCGCCATCAGGGAGGCCAGGGTCATCAGGTAGAAGGCGTAGTAGGTTTTCTCGTTCTGTTCATGCTTCATGTAGCTGAAGGAATAAAAGCCCGAGATGGTCCACATCAGGGACATGAGGGCGGAGAACACCCGGCTGGTACCGTCAGAGCGCAGCGCGATGGGCAACTGCTTGGTCATCTCAAACAAAATGAGGGTGCGCTCGCTGTCCAGCGCGATGAGCAGCACCACCAGGAACTCCAGCACCATCACCGCGCCGACAAAGAAACAGCGGTCCTCCCGGCGCTCGTTCAACCAGGGCAGGAACACCACCATCAGGGACCCGACCGCGGGCAGCAGGATGGCAACCAGCAGCAGCAAACCTTCCATGTACAGTATCCTCCTTGGGGGAAATCAGGAAAATGTCTTCAGGCCTGTTTCAATCACTTGCAGAATGGGCTCGGAGCCAACGCCCAGGTAGACAATCAGCAGCAGGGACGCCAGCATGGCCGCGGCCGCATAGCGGGGCATCGGGTCCACGGCGGGGTAGACCAGCTCCTGCGTGGGGCGGCGGTAGATGGACACCACCGTGTGCAGGAAATAGACAGCGTTGAGCAGGGTGCTCATCGCCAGCGCAATCAGCACCAGCGCGCGCACCCAGCCGCCAAACGCCATGCCGGAGATGGCCAGGTTCAGCTTTACGATGAAGCCGCCGGTGAACGGGATACCCACCATGCTCATTGCGGCAAAGGTAAACACGATGCCCGCCGGCACATTTCGGTAGCCCGCGCCGTGCAGGTAGCGGAAGCGCTTGCGGTCGCCGGATACGTTGATCAGCTCATAGGTGGACAGGAACAAGACAGATTTGACCGTGGCGTGCACCAGCATCTGGAAGACAGCCGCCTCCACCCCCGCGGTGTTGCCCATGCCCAGGCCCATGTAGACATAGCCGATCTGCGCCACGGAGGAATAGGCAATCATCCGCCGGATGTCGCGCTGGCTGATGGCCAGCACGGAAGCGATGATCATCCCGGCCACGCCGCAGATAAACAGGAACTGATGAACCTGCTGCGAAATGATGAGCTCCATCCCCACCACCCGGTAGAAGAACTTGATCATCACAAAGATGTAGGCCTTGCTGATGATGCCGCTGAGGATGGCGCTGCTCAGCGGCGGCGCGAAGGCGTAGGTGTCCGGCGCCCAGCCATGGAAGGGGAACATGGCGCTCTTGATTGCCAGGCCCGCTGTAATCAGCGCGATGACCACGGTAAGCGGGCCGTTATATTGCCCTGTCAAAACCAGTTGACGCACCGCGATGCCCAGCGGCTCCATCAGCAGGTGACCGGTGATGCCGTAGAGCATCGCTATCCCCAGCAGCAGGAGGCCTGAGCCAAACAGGTGCATGATCATGTAGCGGGTGATGGCCACCAGCGTGTGGCCATTCTGCCGGACCACCACCAGCGCGCAGGAGGCGATGGTCATGATTTCGATGAAGACGTATACGGTGAACAGGTCATTGGTGTAGATGAGCACCAGCACCGCGGCCAGCGCCAGGTCCACCATGATGCAGTAGAGGTTGGTCTTTTGCTCGGATACAAAGGCGGGGGCATGGTAAAAACCAGCAATCAGCGAGAGGAACAGCACGGCGGACACCCCGGTGGCCATCAGCGCTTCCAGCCGGCCAATGCGGATCTCATTGCCCCAGGGCGCGGGCACATGGCCCATCATGAAGGGATAGTTGTCGTCCAGGCCCAGGGTGAGGTGCAGGGTAAAGGCGCTGAGCACCAGCACGCCCAAGGAAACCGACAGGGTGACCCATTTGGCCGCTTCCTTCTTGAGCATGGAGGAGAAGATGCCGGCCACCATGCACAACAGGATGCTGAAGAAGGGGAAGTTGTGTACAAGCGACATCAGGCGTCCTCCCCCTTGGCCAGCAGCGCGATCACATCAATGTCCAGGGTGTTGTAGCGCCGGTACAGGCGTACGGTGAGCGCCAGCAGGATGCCGGTGAAGCTGACGGATACCACGATGCCGGTCAGCACCAGGCCAGCCGGGATTGGGTTGATGTAGGCACTTACCTCGGTGACGCCATCCACCACAATGGGGGCCTTGCGCCCGGAAATATAGCCCATGGACGCCAAAAACAGGTAGATGGCAGTGTCCATGATGTTCAGGCCGATGATCTTGCGGATCAGGTTTCGCTGCAGCAGCAGGATGGTAAAGCCAATGCCAAACAGGATGACGGCCACTGTTTGCTCCAGGTTTTCGTACAGCAATTGCAACACAGCCGCCCCTCCTTACAGGCCGCCCTTGCGGAAGAGGGCATAAAAGATATACATCGTACAGGACACCACCATGCCCACCGCGATGTTCAGGGGCATGATCAGGCCGCCGGACAGGATGGCGCCCGGGGTTCCCAGGGGGATGCCGCTTGGCAGGCCGTTGGCGCCCATGTAAAAGGAGTAGGCCTTGGCCAGGGCATAAAAGCTCAGGGAGAAGAAGCTGACCCAGGCGAAGGTTTTGTAGGTGAAGAAGCGGCCCGCCTTGTCAAAGCCAAAGGCGTCCAGGTACAGGATCAGGCCCGCGCTGATGATGGCCCCGCCGGAGAATCCCCCGCCTGGGGACAGGTGGCCATTGAGGATGATGTAGATGCCAAACAGCAGGATGATTGGGGTGAGCACCATCACGCTGCCCTGCAGGATGCGGTCAGCCCGTGGCTCATAATGGCGGTCATCAGATTCGGCAGCGATCAGCTCCTGCACCGGCGTGCCGTCCTTCCTGCGGTCGATGCGCAGCAGGATCAGCACCGCGCTGGCCGCGATGAACAAGACGGTGCTCTCGCCCAGCGTGTCAAAGGCGCGGTAATCCAGGATCATGCCGGCAACGATGTTGACAGCGCCGGTTTCTTCCACGCCCCTTGTAATGTAGCGCTCGGTCACCTCGTTGGTGACAGGCGCGTTTGGGTCACCAAAACGCGGCATATGGGCCACGGTTTCCAGCAAAAAGAAGATCATCAGCACGGCCATGGCCAGCGCCAGGGCGACATAGACCCTGCCGATCGCCTTGCGGCCACGCGTGCGCACCCAGGCCTGGAGCTCATGACGCTCCAGACGCTCCAGGGCCAGGCTGCGCTCATACCGGCGGGTGTCCATGGCCTCCCGCTGGGCCTCCATCATCTGGCTGACCTCAGGCTGCTGGATGGTTTGCTGGCTGATCTGGTTGATAATCTCATCATCCAGGGCGGTGAACCCCTGTTGGAACCATTTGCGGATCCTTGCCTGGGGGCGGGTCTGCCAGTCACTTCTCCGCTTGCTCATGGCTGCCCTCCTCCCTGATGGCACGAATCTTTTTCAAGGTAACGAAAAACAGAATGCTGGTGATGCCCGCCCCCACGGCGGCTTCGGTGATGGCCAGGTCCGGGCTTTCCATCAGCATCCAGATGACCGCCATGATCAGGCTGTAGGCCATGTAGACGATCAATGAGGTGAGCAGGTGTCGCGTCAGGCTGACTGCCAGGGCGCACACGATGAGCATGCCCAGCAGAATAATATGGACAAAACTCATGTATCCTCCTCCATCAGGTGCTCAGGCTTGAGGGGAAGCTGGTGCCAGTTGGGGTTGATGGTGACCTCCAGCCGTGCGACCAGGTGGCTGCTGACCGGGCTTGCAAACCACAGGAAAACGATGATCAGCAGCAGTTTGAGCGCCGTCCAGATGTCCGGCGCGCTGACGGTGAGCCCCAGCAGGCAGAACAGCACGCCCAGGGTATCACCCATGGCGGCCGCGTGCATGCGGTTGAGCACATAATCAAACTTGTACACGCCAATCACCGAGGTGATCAGGATGGTCAGCCCGCTGGCCAGCAAGCCGGTGGTGAGGATGAAACGAAGCCAGTCAAGCATGGTCCTGTGTCTCCTGGTTCATCTTGGCCTGGCGTTCCAGAAAAACGCCCATGTACACCTTGCACAGCACCACCACCGCCAGGAAGCTGATCATCGCGTAGAGCAGGGAGACGTCCACCAGATAGCCCTCATGGAGCATGAGGGCCACCACGCCCACCATGATGATGACCTGGGTGCCAATCATGTTGATGGCCACAATGCGGTCCGCGATGGAAGGCCCTTTCACCGCGCGCACAAAGCAGGCGATGATGAGGACGCTCTGCACGCACAGGGTCCCGATAAACAGAATGCTGTAGGCCTTT
>DAITOE010000161.1:0-4192 GCA_036834245.1 Clostridia bacterium
ATTATATCCTTTGTGCACAGTCTTGGCCACCGCTTGCCATCCCCCGGCCAAATGTTTATCATGGATGGCGTCGGAAATTTTGTTGCTGTTGCAGCAGAAAGTGTGAACACGTGGAAAACACCCTGCGGGTGATGGCTTGTGCTCCCCTTTTCGGCGCGCCGGGGGATGTCGCAGGCAATACCAGCGCCATCCTGAGCCGCATCGAAGAAGCCCGCGCGAAAGAGGTCCAGCTGCTGGTGCTGCCCGAACTATGCCTGACCGGCAGCGCCATGGGCAGCCTGTTCACCCATTCCACCCTGGCCAGCGCCTGCATGAAGGCCGCGCTGCAGATTGCAGAGGCCTGCGGCAGGATGCGCTGCGTCTTTGGCCTGCCCGTCTGGGACGGGCCCAGCGGCCTGCCCTACAACGCCCTGGCCCTGGTGGAGGAGGGGCGGATAGCCGCCTTTGTTTTCAAGCAGAACCTGCAGCCCCACCAGCTGCCCTTCTTCCGGCCGGGAACCATGGGCCGGATGATTCTGGACGGCCGCACCGTGCCCTGCTCCCCGGAGGACCACCTCCATTTCGGGAAGAAGGGCCGCTACATGGCCCTGGTGCGCTTCTATGACGACCTGGAGCCGCCCCGGGTGATGTTCAAGGGCATCAACCCCTCCCTGCTGGCGCTGCCGGCCCTGAGCCCGGCCCAGGCCTGCCTCACCTCCCTGCAGCCGGTGAACCTGAAAAGCCGGCCCTTTGGCGGCTGCGCCCTGGTGTATGCCAATGCCGGGGGGCAGGAGTCCACCACCGACCTGGTCTACCCCGGGGACGCGGTGATCTGCCAGGAGGGGGAGGCCCTGGCCGCTGCCGACGCCTTTTCCGGCGGCGCTGCCGTGGCCGATGTGAGCCTGGACAGCGTGCACAAAAAAACCTTTGAACAGGGCTTCGGGGTGCGGGTGCCCTGGGACATGCAGATGCCCTATGCCCCCAAGGAGGGCGCCCTGCGCGCCCTGTGGTGCCGGGACAGCCTGGAAATCGCCGCCCGGGGCCTGGCCACCCGGATGGGGCGCATCGGCATCAAGGCCGCCACCATCGGCGTCTCCGGCGGGCTGGACTCCACCATGGCCCTGCTGGTCACCAAGCGGGCCTTTGAAATCCTGGACCTGCCCACCACCACCCTCTACGCCTATTCCCTGCCCGGCCTGGGCAGCTCCGGCAAGACCAAGGAAAACGCCATCCGGCTCATGGAGGCCATGGGCCTGGTGCCCCGGGCCATCGACCTGACCAACAGCATCCACCAGCATTTTTCAGACATCGGCCAGGACGAGGATGTGTACGACGCCGCCTATGAAAACGCCCAGGCCCGGGAGCGCACCCAGGTGCTGATGGACAAGGCCAACCAGGTGCAGGGCCTGATGGTGGGCAGCGGCGACCTGTCTGAACTGGCCCTGGGCTTCACCACCTTTGGCGGCGACCACATGAGCATGTACGGCGTCAACGCCGGCCTCTACAAAAGCGCCATCCGCCTCATTGTGCACCAGGCAGCCCACGACACCAAAAGCCCCGAGCTGCGCCAGGTGCTCCTGGACATCCTGGACACCCCCATCAGCCCGGAATTGCTGCCGGGGGAAGGCGGCCAGATTGTGCAGAAGACCGAGGAGCTGCTGGGGCCCTATGTGCTCAACGATTTCTTCCTCCACGTCTTCTTAACCCAGGGGGCCTCCCCCCAGCTGCTGCTCACCGCCGCAAAGAACGCCTTTGGCGGAACCTTTGAAGCCCGGGAAATCCTGGAGCGGATGCACCATTTCTTCAGACGCTTTTTCAGCAGCCAGTTCAAGCGCAACTGCATGCCGGACGGGCCCAACGTGCTGGGCGTCTCCCTCTCCCCCCGGCTGCATTTCTCCCTGGCCTCCGACGCCTCCGCCAGCGCCTGGCTGGCCGCCATCGACCAGTTGAAAGGAAACCTGGGATGAGAAACCTCACCATGCTCACCGACCTGTACCAGCTCACCATGCTCCAGGGCTATTACCGCCAGGGCATGCAGCACCGGCGGGCGGTGTTCACCATGTTTTTCCGGGATGCCCCGGGGCTGCGCTATGCGGTGATGGCCGGGAACGAGCAGCTGCTGGACTACATCAAGAACCTGCACTTTGAGGAGCAGGACATCGCCTACCTGCGCAGCCTGAAGCTGTTTGATGAGGATTTCCTCAGCTACCTCACGGATTTCCGCTTCACCGGCACCATCGACATCATTCCCGAGGGCACCATCGTCTTCCCCGGGGAGCCCCTGGTGCGGGTGGACGCCCCCCTGGCGGAGGCCCAGCTCATCGAAACCGCCCTCCTCACCTTGGTGGGGCACCAGTCCTTGATCGCCACCAAGGCCAACCGGGTGTGCCGCTCCGCCGGGAAGGACAAGGTGATGGAGTTTGGCCTGCGCCGGGCCCAGGGCCCCGATGCCGGCATCTATGGCGCCCGGGCCGCCGTCATCGGCGGCTGCTCCTCCACCTCCAACGTCTTGGCCGGGCAGACCTTCAACATCCCTGTGGCCGGTACCCATGCCCACAGCTGGGTGATGAGCTTTGAAAGCGAAGTGGAGGCCTTCCGGGCCTATGCGGACAGCTTCCCGGACAACGCCCTGCTGCTGGTGGACACCTATGACACCTTAAACTCCGGCGTACCCAACGCCATCATGGTGTTTGAGGAACTGCGGGCCAAAGGCGGCCGCCCCCTGGGCATCCGCCTGGATTCCGGCGACCTGGCCTATTTAAGCCAGCAGGCACGGCAGATGCTGGACGAGGCCGGCTTCCCCGAGGTGATCATCTGCGCCAGCAACGACCTGGACGAGACCATCATCCGGGACCTAAAGCTGCAGGGCGCCCGGATCGACCTGTGGGGGGTGGGCACCAAATTGATCACCAGTGCCGACCGCTCCGCCTTTGGTGGGGTGTACAAGATGTGCGCCCTGGAAACCGACGGGGTGCTGCAGCCCAAGATCAAGCGCAGCGACAACCCCATCAAGGTGACCCTGCCGGGGCTTCAGGAGCTGTACCGCATCTACGACCCCCAGGGCATGGCGGTGGCCGACCTGATCACCTTGGCAGACGAGGTGATTGACGAAAACGAGCCCCTCACCATCTTTGACCCCCAGGACACCTGGAAAAGGATGACCCTCACCCATTATTCCCTCAAAAAGCTGCTGACCCCCCTGGTCCGGGACGGGCAGCCGGTGGCGGAGCTGCCCGGCCTGATGGCCATCCGAGACTACCGGGAACAGGACGAGGCCACCATCTGGGAGCAGCACCTGCGGCTCATCTTCCCCACCGCCTTCAAGGTGGACTGGTCCCACAAGCTGTGGACCCTGCGCAACAACATGCTGCATGATGCCGAGGGTCGGCACATTTAACGCTTCGCTCGCCCAAGTGACTGCGGTCACTTGGGCGGTTTAGAAGAACGGGCATTTTCACCTGGTCGTTTCACTCCCGGCCGGTGAAAATGCGCGGAATGGTTTGCTTCGCAAACCGCCCCGCACGCCCGGCAGAGCCGGGCGATACGATTCAAATCAGAGGGCTGCGCCCTCTGAAACTCCCCTGGATATGGTTTTGATGAACAAAGCGACAGCGCAATGGCTGTCGCTTTGTTTATTGTCACTCGGACGGCATACACCGCCAGCTTTTTTATTTCAGAAAGCCTTCCACAATCTTCGCCTCCGCCTCCTCCTCCGTCAGCCCCAGGGTGCGCAGCTTCAAAATCTGCTCCCCGGCGATCTTGCCGATGGCGGCTTCGTGGATCAGGGCGGCGTCGGGGCTTAGGGCGTCCAGCTGGGGGGCCGCGGTGACCACGGCCTCGTCCGCCACGATGGCGTCGCAGGCGGAGTGCCCATGGCAGCGGGCCTTGCCCACCACCCGGCTGAAGAACTCCTGGCGGCTTTGGCCCCGGGCCACGGAGCGGCTCACCAGGTCGCAGCCGCTGTCCTCCCCCTCCAGCACCACGTCAAAGCGGGTTTTGGCCAGCTCCTCCCCCGTGGTCATCAGGCGTTCCCGCACAATCAGCTTGGCCCGGGCTTTCAGCGCTGCTGTGGTGACCCGGTCCGTATAGTCCACGCCGGAGAGCTGGATGGTGTCCATGGTCATCCGGGCGCCTTCTTCCAGGTAGATGTCACTGACGGGGTCAATCCGGCGGCGGCCGGTGCCGCTGCCCTCCCCGATGTGCTTTTCCTCAT
>DAITOE010000162.1:0-4179 GCA_036834245.1 Clostridia bacterium
ATCCGCCTCCCCGGTGAGGAGCAGCTGGGCGAATTCCAGGGCATCCAGGCTGCGCATGTCGGTTTTCAGCAGGATGCCGTCCGCCTGGTTCATAGCCTCGTTGAGGCCAGAGGGATTGTCTTCGGTGATGAGGATGCGCAGCTCCGTCTGGCTGGCATAGGCCGCTGGATTGGCAGACTTCACAAACACATTGTCCCGGGTGGCCACTGCCAGGCGGCTGCCGGGCAGGGCGGTTAAGGGCATCTCCTCCAGGTAAAAGGCGTTGAGGGGCAGGCTGGCGCAAGGGCGGCCCGGGCCCAGGCTGTCATAGCGGTACACGGTGTCATTCAGGGCCAGGAGCAGGGCGTCCGCATGGGGGTCGTAGCTGGCTGCCCCCGGCACAAAAATGCCTGCCTCCTCGGTGAGGGGGTGCAGCTGGGTTGCGCTGTCCGTCCCCGGGTCAAACAATGACAGCATCTGCACCCGGGGCTGGCCTTCTTCCTGGTCCTTCAGGGTGATGAGCAGCAGCTTGCCCTCCTTGTAGGGCATCAGCTTCATGGCTTTTGTCTGCACATAGGCCCCCCGATGGCCGCTTTGCAGGTCAAAGGGCAGCAGGGGCGCCCCCTGACCCTCCAGGGCGTAGAGGCTGCCGCCGGCAATGGCAAACTCCTTGGGGGGAACCACCTCGTTGTAGTGCTCGTACCGGGTGATGTAGTCCTCCCAGTCCAGCTGCACCAAATCCCCCGCCGCAAGGCCCCCATTGCCCAGGGACAGGCTGGCCAGCTGGCCGGACTGCAGGTCCAGCAGGTACAGGTTCTGCTCACCGGGGATGAGTACCGGCTGGCGGTAGCTGGGCTGCTGGACCGGGCCCAGCACCTCGGCCATGGGCAGGCTGCTGGTCTGTCCACTGGCACTGATGGCGTAGAGGCCCCGGCTGTCCGCCATCACCAGGTGGTCCCCCAGGGCGGCCAGGGACTGGATGTTGCGCAGGGGCGGGTCAAACTGCTGGGCCAGGTCGCTGCCGGGGGTGAAGGCCTCGGCCTGGGCGCTTGGGGCCCATGGCAGGCAGGCCAAAAGCAGGAGGGCTGTGATGAGGACCAGCAGCCGGTTGATGTTGGAATACATGGGATTGCGTGTCATCTTGTCCTCCATTTATTGTGCGTCGTCCCAGGAGAGGAAGCCGGTGTAGCGCTCCCGGTCCGGGCTTTGGATCAAGGGCTTGATCAGTTCCCCCGTCTGGGCATTGGTCAGGATGCGTTTTTTATGGCGCATCAGGACTTCACCTCCTCCCAGGACTGGAAACCCGGATAGATGTCCTTGTTCTGGGGCTTGCCCAGGGGGTCCATCAGCTGGCCGGTCTGGGCAGAAATGATCAGGCGCTTGTACTCCAGCACGTTTTGAGGGTCGATGAGGCTGTCCTCCCAGTCACTGTAGTCCCTGAGGGCTTTTTTGGCGCTTTCCACGTAGATGCAGTCCACCGTCCAATAGGGCAGGGCATAGAAGGTGTTGCCCGGGGTCCAGACCTTTTTTGCGTTGTTTTGATCCCGAAAGACAGTATAGCCCAAGGTGATGCCAAAGACATGGCGCAGGCGGCCTGCTTCAATTTCCGCTTCCAGGGACTTCTTTACCCGGTCAAAGCCAGCAAGGGGCACATCCTCCGCCAGCACCGCTGTTTCCTGCATGGCACCGTGGAACAAAACCACATACTCCTGACTGCTTTTGATCAGGGCCTTGCCGCTAATGATGGGCACATAATGATCGTAGGATTGCCGGCTGACAAACACCTTGTGCCATTGGCCAGTGATGGGAATGCCACGAAAAGCCAGGTGAAAACTCAGGCCCAACAAGCCAGGCTCCCTATCCTTCTGGCCGTTTTTATCCTGGTAGAAGCGCCCTTCCACGCTGTAGGGTTGGTGTAGGTACATGACAGCTTCATCCAGCCCGGCCCTGATGAGGGTGGCTCGCACCAGGTCGATGCTCTCCCTCAAGGTCATTTGATTGGCCGGAATGGGCACCGTATCATAATCAAAATCGCTGTAGCGCACCCAGCCTTGAACATAGCCCCGCTTGCCGGTTACCTCCTCCCCGTTGGCGTCAAGAACCAGGATACCTTCCTGCTGGCGGTCGTCGATGGTGTAGATGCCCAATGGATCCGGCTGGGGCTGCTGGTGTGCCACCACACAGGCCAGCACCGGGAAGGCGGTCACCTCCGGCACATGGGGCATCACATCCACAGAGATGGTCCGCCCATGGGCCTCATAGGTCTGCTGCCAGCCCTGGGCAGCCTGCTCACGCAACTCCGTGATAGTGATGTGTTGAACCGCCAGGCTGGACAGAGGCAGCAGAACCAGACACAGCAACAGAATCAGGAAGCGTTTCTTATCAAGCATCATCGTTTGACCTCCGCCCAGGACAGGAAGCCGGTGTAGAGCTCCCGCTCCGGGCGCTGGTTGGCGGGGTCCACCAGTTCCCCGGTCTGGGCGTTGATTAAGATGCGGTGGTATTCCAGCACATTGAAGGGGTCCCCGCCGCTCAAGTCCCAGCCGCTGTAATCCCGCAGCCTGGTTTTGGCATCCTCCACATAGATGCAGTCCACCGCCCAGATGGGCACGGCGTAATACACGCTTTCCAGGGTATGGATGGATTGCCCTTTCACGGGCTTGGGGATAATCTCCGAATAGATGGCATAGCCCAGGGTGAGGCCGAAAACCTGGCGCATCCTGCCCGCCTTGATTTCCTGTTCCACAGTGCTTTTGATGCTGTCAAAAGCGGCCAGGGGCACATCAGGCGCCAACTGGGCAGTTTCCTTGAGCATGTAAATAAAGAAGACGACGTACTGATCCGGCATTTTGATCAGTGCGCTGGGGCGGGGACAGGGGGAATCATAGCTGAAGGAGACCGGGCGCTTGTCTGTCAGATACGCCTTCCATTTGTCGGCCACCACCGGGATGCCCCGCATGGCCTGGTAGAACTCCAGGATGGCCAGGCCAGGCTCCGGCTCCTTATTGCCGCGCTTATCCTGGTAGATGCCCAGCATCAGGCTTCTGATCAAATCCTGGTAGATGAGGTCGGCTGGCAGTTGGCTTCTGTTCAGGATGTCAGCCACCATGTCCATCATCTGGCCCAGGGTTTGGGGGTTGCCGGGGATATAGGCCTTGTTCAGGTCAAAGCCTGAATAGAGGACACCTCCTGAGGTATAGCCCTTGGTATCCGTCACTGCCTTGCGGTCGGCTTCCAGCATGGCAAAGCCCGGTTCATCCCGGGTATAGGGGGTAAAAACGCCCAAGGGGTCCGGCTGGGGCTTCAAGTCAGCCATCCCCACCTTCAACACCGGAAAGGACTCCACAGAAGGCACATGGGGCATGACCTCCACGGTGATGGTCCGCCCATGTGCCTGGTAGGTCTTCTGCCAGCCCTGGGCAACTTGCTCGCGCAACTCCGTAATATTGATGTGTTGCGCCGCCAGGCCGGTTGCGGGCAGGAGCAGCAAAATCAGCAACAGGACGATGGCAGTTTTCAGGTTCTTCAAAGCGTTCATCTCCTTTTTTGGTGCAATCAACAGGCCTACGCAAAAGCGAAAGCTGAACGGGATATCTGGTTCAGGCTATTTCTCAGCCTTGATAAAGGGAATCAGGATGAAGTTGTCCTCGTCAAAGCCTAAGCGGAAGGCCTCGGGGTAGGGGCTCATGGGGGTGAACTCCGGCAGCACCTGCATGGTGACGGGCTTGTCGGGGTTGGGGATGCGGTCCTCATAATCAAACTGATCGCCAGGCAGGTCGATGCGCACCCAGTCCATGTTGTGGTAGGGGCCGCTGGCGGTGTCCGCCCAGCGCTGGGGGTCGCTGCCGTCTGGCCGGGCCAGGGTGCCATTGCCCATCCACAGGTTGGTCACCCGCCAGCATTCCTCCACGGAGGTGCCGGGGTCGAAGACCAGGTGCAGGCTGACATAGGTGCGGATGGGGGTGACCAGCACCTCATGGACCCGGACTAAGTGGTTGCCAATGCGCTTGTCCGGGGGCGGCTGCAAATAAAAGATGTCCTGCATGCCGGCCTTCGTCATCTGGAATTCCAATTCCTTGGGGGTGTCGTAGCCCCGGAAGGGCAGGTGGACGGTGAAGGGGTCGGGCAGGTCCAGGCCCTTCACGTCAAACTGGACCCAGGAGATGGCCTCGCCGTTGTTTTCCCCGGCGATGGAGAAGG
>DAITOE010000163.1:0-4165 GCA_036834245.1 Clostridia bacterium
CCTTATAGCGGCGGCTGACCTCGTCCCAGTTGACCACCTTCCAGAAATTGCCCAGGTATTCGGGCCTGCGGTTCTGATACTTCAGGTAGTAGGCATGCTCCCAGACGTCCACCCCCAGGATGGGAATCTGTCCTTTGGTGAGGGGGCTGTCCTGGTTGGCCGTCTTGGTGACGGCCAGCTTGCCATTGTCCACCACCAGCCAGGCCCAGCCGGAACCAAACTGGGTTTTCCCGGCGTTCTCAAACTCCTTCTGGAATTCTTCAAAACTGCCAAATGTTTTGTTGATCTCAATCTCCAAAATGCCATCCGGCTTGCCCTTCGAATGCGGGCCCATCACCTGCCAGAACAGGCTGTGGTTGATGTGGCCGCCGCCGTTGTTCCGGACGGCTGTTTTGATGTTGTCCGGCAGTTTATCCAGATCGACAATCAGCTTTTCCAGCGGCCAGTCCGCAAATTCTGTGCCTTCAATGGCCTTGTTCAGGTTGTCGATATAGGCCTGGTGGTGCTTGGTGTGGTGGATGTTCATGGTGGTTTCGTCGATATATGGCTCCAACGCGTCATAGGCGTATGGCAGAGCGGGTAAGGTGTGTTTCATGGTCGAACCTCCTTGCGTGTGTTGATTATTAGTTACCCGGTCTGCGTCATTTGAAACAAATGGAAAACACGCGCGGGACCACGCCTTGGTTGACGCTGAAAAGGGCCGTTGTTATAATGCAGACAATACAAATCGAGGGACACAATGATCAAAGACCGCGACTTTTACAAGACCATCCTTAGGCTTTCCCTGCCGGCTGCCTTCCAGGCAGCCATCAACCTGCTGGTGGTGCTGGCGGACAACCTGATGGTGAGCCAGCTGGATGCCCGGGGCCTTTCCTTTGCGGCTGTGGTCCAGTCCAACAGCATCACCAACCTGGTCATCGCTTTTTTAACCGGGCTGGCCAGCGGTTCCATCGTGCTGGTATCGCAATACTGGGGCAAGAAGGACACCCGGAGCATCAAGGCGGTTGCAGCCGCTGTGACGCTGCTGTCCGTCATGGTGGCCGCGCTGTTTATCCTGGCAATCCAGCTGTTCCCCAGACAGATCCTCCACATCGTCATCAACAGAAATGAAACCGAAGCCGTCAACATCGCCATGCGCTACCTGCCCCTGGTGGCAATCTCCTATCTCCCCTATGCCATCACTGCCTGCCTGATTGGCATGCTCAAGGGCATTGAGATTGTCCGCATCACCATCTACATCACCGTGGTTTCCCTGTTTACCAATGTAGGGTTCAACTACATCCTCATCTTTGGCAAGCTGGGCTTCCCTGCCCTGGGCGTTCAGGGCGCCGCCATCGGCACCCTCTTAGCCCGGGTGATTGAGATGGGGCTGGTGATCTGGTATTGCACCAGGGTGCAGCAGGCCATGCATTTCCGCATGGGGATGCTGCGGCGGCAGAGCGCCTGGGCCTGGCAGGACTACTTCCGCTTTGGCCTGCCCGTTGGCATCACCGATGCCCAGTGGGCCGTCATCGGCATGCTGAAAATGGTCATCATCGGCCAGCTGGGCATTTTAATGAGCAACGCTGTTGGGGTGGTGGATTCCCTGATGAACCTGGGCACCCTGTTCACCTTTGCCCTGGCAGGCGGTGCTGCGGTGATGGTGGGGAAGGCGGTGGGCGCCGGGGACATCAAACGGGTGAAGGAATACTCCAGCACCATCCAGCGGTTGTTTCTGATTTTCGGCGTGTTCATGGCCGCTGTGGTCTTTGTCATCCGCAAGCCCTTTATCAGCCTGTACGGGCTGATGCCGGAGGCTGAGCAGCTGGCGGTGATGATGGTCAATGTCTGCGTGCTGACCCTGATTGGCACCAGCTACCATGGTTCCTGTTTTGTGGGCATCAACCGGGGCGCCGGCGACAACCGCTTTGTCATGCTGGTGGACACCATCTGCGGCTGGTTCATTGTATTGCCCGCCGCTTTCCTGGCCGCCTTTGTATTGAAGCTGCCCCTGCACTGGGTGTATTTCTTAACCCGGGTGGATCAGACCTTCAAATGGATCATCGCCAGGCGCCGCTTGCAGGGGGACAAATGGATCCACAACGTGACCCGGGACCATGAGAGCTTGTCTCCCGCGGCGGTATCCAATGATTGAGCAGATTCACGACGGGCTCACCATCCGCCTGAAATCCTGGCATGACCTGTCCTGGCTTAAGCAGTTTGGACAGGTGTTTTGCGTGTTTGACCAGCTGATCTCCGGCAACCTGTGCTTTGGCATCACTGATGGCGAACGCAGGTATTTCATCAAGTATGCCGGCGCCCCCACCCTGATGTACGCAGGGCAGCCGGAGGCCGCAGTCCGGCAGCTGAAAGCAGCGCAGCCAAAGTATCTGGAGCTGCAGCACCCCGCACTGAACCAGCTGGTGCATGCCTTTGACACGCCACAGGGCCATGGCCTGATATTTCACTGGTTTGACGGCTTTGCGCTGGCGCCCCTTGAGATGCACCTGAAACGCCTGAAAGCCTTGCCTTTGATCGAGAAGCTGGCCATGTTTGACAGCCTGATGGACGTGCTGGTTCAGGCTGAAGCCCTGGATTATCTGGTTGCAGGCCTGTCAGACCATCATATTCTGGTTGATTTTGAGCGCACCAGGCCGCTGCTGTCGTCAGTCAGCCATTTTGTCCGGTTTCCTGCCAGCGTACCCCATCCCAAGCTGCCCGGCACCATCTGGTATATCCCCCCGGAAGGCTACAGGGTGGGGACGGCCCTGGATGCCTGCGCCAATGCCTATGCCCTGGGCGCATTGGCATTCACCTTCTTTGGCAACCAGATGACCCGGTCCATCCGGGACTGGGGTGCCGGGGAGCCGCTGTACGATATCGCAGCCGCAGCCCTCGCAAACGACCCTGGGGAGCGGACGAAAACCGCTGCTGCCTTCCAGCGTCAATGGCGAGAAGCGGTGCTGCGCATCCCCAAATTTTAATATTATACGGACTGCACGCTGCCATCCTTCACGGTGAGCACACAGGAAGGGTGGATGTTTTTGATGCTGTGGAGTTCTGTGCAGGTCAGCAAGGTCTGCATCCTGTCCAGACGGACCAGCAAACGGGATTGTCTGCCTTCGTCCAGCTCGCTCATCACATCGTCCAGCAGCAGCAGCGGCGTTTCCTGATGGGCCCGGGTTAAGATGTCAATCTGCGCCAGGCGCATAGCCAGGGCTGCTGTCCGCGCCTGGCCCTGGGATGCAAACGCCCGCATGTCGTTCCCCGACAGCATGAGCAGCAAATCATCCCGGTGGGGGCCCGCCGTGGTGGCCTGCCTGCGGATGTCATCCTCCCGGTTGGCGGCCAGGCGTTTTAGCAGATCGCTTGCCGGGTCCATGCTGTCCATCAGCATGCCTTGATAGCGCAGGAAGAAATGTTCAGTCTTGCGCCCCGCAATATAGCTGTAATGGTCTGTCGCCAGTTCGCTGATGGCATAGGCGGCGTCCCTGCGCTGGATGACAATGGGTGCAGCCGCCTTGGCCAGCTGCTCGTCCCACACCTCCAGGGTTTTCTTATCCGCCCGGTTCTTGGCAATCTCCTTTAGCAGCGCATTGCGCTGGCGCAGCACGGCATTGTACTGCTGCAGCGCATAAAAATAGGCAGCCTGGCTCTGGGCCAGGAGCATGTCCAGAAAAATGCGGCGGCCCCTGGGCGCGCCTTTCACCAAATCCAGGTCCTCAGGGGAGAACATCACACAGGTCATGTGGCCCATCAATTCCCCCATCCTGGACACGGTCTTGCCGTTGACAAAAACCACCTTCCGCTCGCCCTGGGGCGCAAACAGCCGGACCCCCACCTCGTCCCGCACGGTGGCCCGCTGCACCCTGGCATGGACGGCGCAGGTGGTGCTGCCGATTTTAATCATGTCCCGGTCGTTGCTGGTGCGGTGGCTGCGGCCCAGGCAGCACAGATGGACCGCTTCCAGCAAGTTGGTTTTCCCGGCGCCGTTTTCACCCACTAAAATGGTGATGCCGGGCGGGGGCATCAAGGTCAGTTGTTCGTAGGAGCGGAACTGGTGAAGCCGCAGCTGCTGCAAGCGCATTATTTGTGGTACCTTTCGCCGGATAGAATTTTATAGGAGCGGTAGATCTGCTCCAGCAGCATCACCCGGGCCAGCTGGTGGGGAAAGGTCATTCTGGAC
>DAITOE010000164.1:0-4058 GCA_036834245.1 Clostridia bacterium
CATGAGAATAAAGGTTAAGGTAAATTCCATTTTCTGTCCCCCTTCCCTTTAAGGCAGTGTGATGTTGAACACAGTGCCAAAGAGATACCAAACCCCCACTGAGAACACCACGGTGATCATGGCACTGGTCAACAGCGGCTTCCAACGGATGACCGGCCCCTCCGCCTTCCCAAACAAGGCTGCCAGGTTGATGGAATCGTCATACAGCACGTTCAGCAAAAATATAAAAATCAAGCTGGCTGGCAGGAAATGGATCACCTCCAGCAGGGCGAAATAGGCCGCCAGAATCGCCAGGCTTCCCCAAAACTTCAGCTTGCTGTAATTCTTCTCAAAAAAGCGGTAGCCTTTCAGGTCGAAGAAGGGCTTCCCTTCCTTTTTGCATCTCTTGGCCCGCTCAATCACCAGGAGCACTGCCAGCAAAATCAGGATGCCGCCGATGATCCTCGGCACAACCAGGTGGGAGTCTGAATACTTGTAATTCAGCTTGAACAGGTCCTTCATGACCACGCCTCCTTCAGATGGGGACAATCCGGGAGGAAGGGTTGCCCCTTCCTCCCGGCAGGGTCAATTATTCAATCAGGTCATCAAAGGAGGGGGCGCCTTCAATCAGTGCCTTCATGGAATCCCGCTTGGCATAGATAAAATCTTTGGCTTCAGCGCTCTTGAGCACCTTGGGCGCATAGGTCAGCTTGCTCATCTCGTCGATGAAATCCTGGTCCTCAGCCATCTTCACAACCGCTTCATCCAGGGCGTCGATGAATTCCTGGGGCGTGCCCTTGGGCAGGTAGACCAGGAAGTCCTTGGAGAAGATGAAGGGCTGGCCCTGCAGGGTGATGCCCTGGTCCGCCATGACAGGCAGGTCTTCCATGCCGGGGATATAGTCCATCAGGCCCACAAACTTCACCTTCAGCTGCGCATCAACACCTTCCTGGGTGTACTGGAGCAGGGAGGAATAGTCTGCAAAGATAATGTCGGAGTTGCCATCCCAGAGCTGCTGGAGCTTTTTGTCGGTGGAGCCGCCAATGACCACTTTGATGCGGCTGACCACATCATCTCCGTATTTCTCCTTCGCCCAGGAATAGAAAGCCACAAAGCCGATGTGGCTGACACCGCCGGATTCCACCGAGATGCGGACTTTTTCCTCAGGGTTGTCTGCCAGGAACTGGGCGGCTTCCGCCAGGGTGTTGTAGGGCAGGTCTGCCCGGGCAGCAAAGGCAGAACCCGGGTTCTGGCCCACGCGGGGGCCCACTTCCATGTTCTCCAGTTTGTACATTTCGTCATAGCTGCCAAACAGCACGCCCAGGTAGGTCATGTCGTGGAAGATCATGATGGTCATGCCGTCAGGCTTGGCATCCGCAATGGCGGCAAAGGCTTCGTTGGCGCCCACCGCATCCACCTTGGAGTTGAACTCCAGGTACTTCTGCAGGTAACGGTTGACGGTTTCCGCCACCATGTAGGAATCGCCTGCCACGGAGGTGGAGCCGATGACGATGCGGACGCGCTTTCCCTTGTACACCTCGGAAGCGGATGCGGTCAGGGCCAGGCTCATGAGAAGGGCCAGCACCAGGGTCAATGAAATCAGTCTTTTCATGGGTTACCTCTCCTTTTTTTATATTCGCCGGTTTCTACCGGTGAACTACTCTATAGTAATTGGATTTCCCGCAGAACCTCCGCCAGCTTGCCCCGCTGCCCCTCATTGAGCGGCAGGATGGGGGCCTGGCAATCCCCGGCCTCCTGGCCGATGAGGCGCAGGCCTTCCTTGATCACCACCGGGAAGGTGGCCATGTTGGTGGCAATGCGCAGCCTGGACAGGCGGAACTGGGCGTCCAGGGCGCCTGCCATGTCCCCTGCCTGGAATTTTTCGTAGATGTCCACCGCCAAGCGGGGCGCGATGTTGCCGCAGGAGGTGATGGCGCCGGTGCATCCATAGTGGAGGCCGGCATAGATGGTGGTGTCCCGGCCCATCAGGACGTGGAAGTCATCCCGGTGCCGGGTCAGGCGGATGCATTCCTCGGTGTTGGTCATGTCCCCGGTGGAATCCTTCAGGGCCACGATGTTTTCAAGCTCTGCGAGCCGGGCCACCGTCTCCGGCATCACATGCACGTTGGTCTTGCCCTTGTTGTCGTAAATTACAATGGGCAGGCGCGTCCCTTCGGAGATGGTCTTGTAGTATTGATACAGTTCCTCCTGGGTCTGGGACACGAACATGGGGGTCAGGACGGACAGGGCATGGGCGCCGGCATCCTCTGCCAGGCGGGCCAATTTGATGACGCCCTTCGGGGTGATGTGGTTGGCGCCGGCATACACCGTGAGCCGGTCCTGGCCTACCTCCAGGGAGATATCAATCATCCTGCGCAGGACATCGTCGCCAAAGGCATAGAACTCGCCTGTGGTGCCAAAGGGAAAAACACCGTGCACGCCCCCTTCCATCCAGAAGCGCAGCAGGCTGCGGTACCTGGCTTCGGAAAACGCGCCCTGTTCATCCGTGGGGGTGACGACCGGCAACACAATGCCCCGGGGTACAAAGTTCATCGCAGCATCCTCCTTTGGTCGATCATTGTCAGCGCACCAGGGCAGGGCGTTTGGGGTCAAACTGCCAGCCCGGGATCAGGTACTGCATCCCAAGGGCATCATCCCGTGCACCCAGGGCCCGCTCCATGTACACGTGGTGCGCTGCTTCAATGCGCGCCAGGTCCGGCTTGATGCCCAGGCCGGGGGCATCCGGCAGACGGATGTGCCCATCCACAATCTGAAGGGGGGCTGTGGTCAGCTGTTCCCGGCCTTCCTGCCAGATCCAATGGGTGTCAATGGCGGTGATGTCCCCGGGCGCAGCAGCTGCGGCATGGGTGAACATGGCCAGGGAAATGTCAAAATGGTTGTTGGAATGGCTGCCCCAGGTGAGGCCGAAATGGTTGCACAGCTGGGCCACGCCCACCGAGCCTTCCATGGTCCAGAAATGCGGGTCCGCCAAGGGGATGTCCACCGACTGCAGGGCCACGGAATGGGCCATTTGGCGCCAGTCCGTTGCGATCATGTTGGTGGCGGTGGGCAGCCCGGTGGCCCGGCGGAACTCTGCCAGCACCTCCCGCCCGGAGAACCCGCCCTCGGCACCCGCCGGGTCTTCGCAATAGGTGAGGATGCCGTGCATGTCCCGGCAAAGGGCAATGGCATCCTTCAGCAGCCATCCGCCGTTGGGGTCCAGGGTGATGCGGGCTTTGGGAAAACGCTCCTTCAGGGCTTTGATGGCCTTGATCTCTTCCCCACCCGCCAGCACGCCGCCTTTTAGTTTGAAATCCTCAAAGCCGTATTTCTCCTGGGTGGCTTCCGCCAGGGCAACCACCGCCTCCGGTGTCATGGCTTCCTCATCCCTGAGGCGGTACCAGCGCTGTGCATGGTCCGGGTTGCTGTCATAAGGCAGGTCGGTCTTCTTGCGGTCCGCGATATAGAACAGGTAGCCCAGCATTTTTACCTGGTCCCGCTGCTTGCCATCTCCCAGCAGGGCAGCCACCGGCACATCCAGGTACTGGCCCAGCAGGTCCAGCATGGCAGCCTCCACCGCTGTGACCGCATGCACAGCGGTGCGCAGGTCGAAGGTCTGCAGGCCCCGGCCGCCCTCATCCCGCCCCGAAAAAGCATGGAACATTGCCTGCTTGACCGCCTTGTAGTTGGCAACCGTCTGACCAACCACCATGGGGCGGGCATCCTCCAGGGTGCTGGTGATTTTCTGGCCGCCTGGCACCTCCCCCACCCCCAGATTGCCCAGGCTGTCCTCCAGAATGACGATGTTCCGGGTGAAATAGGGGGCATGGGCGCCGGACAGGTTCAGCAGCATGCTGTCACGGCCGGCAACGGGGTAGACCTTCATGTCAACAATCTTTGGCGTCATGGTTTCCTCTCTCTTTCCTCGGGTTGAAGGGGAGACTGGTCGTCGCTTTTTTCGCAATCTTTGTTTAATGAACTGAAACCAGTATATGAAAGCTTGCCCTGAGAATCAATCCGCGGGGAAGTTTGACAGGCAGTTTCTTCAGAGTTATCAATATTTACTTTCTGTTGTCTTT
>DAITOE010000165.1:0-4039 GCA_036834245.1 Clostridia bacterium
TCAAGCAAGCAAGAGAGGGCAAACATTCCAATCTATTTCAGACCGCATTTTATTGATTCATGTTCGCGGCATCCATCAGACCAGCAAGATACAGCGGCAGACCCAGTGCATTTTATTTTTGCAAGCCATGATGATGCCAGCGAAAACCTCGGCGGATTTGAAGTTTGACATCAATCTGCGCATACCAGCGCAAACCACCAGGAGACTGTTCAGTGCAAACCAGCCCAAGCCATCCATCCGCATATCACGTCCCCCAGTCCTGTTGACTGTTTCAAGCCATACTGAAGGATTGTATTCATACGAAGACCCAAGCCAATAAAGGAGGCCCACGTGTCTGATTCACAACAACTTGCCAGCATGACCGTGCAGGAGCTGCGCAAATACGCCAAAGAGCAGGGGATCACCCTCTCCGGGCTCACTACCAAAAACGCCATCATCCAGCGGATTGCCTCCGCCCAGGCGGAAATGCCCGTGGCGCAGGCAGCCCCTGTGCAGCCGGCGGTGAAAGCCCCGGCGGCCGCACCGTCCGCCCCGCCGGTGCGCCGCGCCACCATCATTGCCGATGACGGCGAGGACACTGCCCCGCCACCCCGGATGCCTGCCCCCCGGCCCACGGCGGACAAAACCAGGACATCCACTGGCAAAAGCAAGCCGGCCTTCACCCTGCAGGGCTCCAGGGCCTGGCACAATCCCCAGCCCTTTTCCCAGCCCCAGCAGCAGCCCCAGCGCTACGTGCCCCAGATCACCCAGGGCATCAACACCCTGCCCCGGAATCCGGGTGCTGTGGATCCCGGCCTGTATTCCGCCGCGCGGCCGCGCCCGGCAGTGCCCCGGGCGGTCACCCGCTTTGGCCCTGAATCCTCTGCCATCCCGGAACCCTCCCTGGAGGCCCGTCCGGTGATGCCGCCCAGCAAAACCTATGCGCCGGACCACCGGAACATGCCCCAGCAATCCAGCGCCTTCCGTTCGGTGCTGCCGGGCAGGACCCCGCCCCATCAGCCGGATCCCGACCTGATGATTGATTTTTCAGTCCCGGAGCCCGAGTTCTCCGGCCAGGACCTGATTTCCGAGGTCAAGGCCGCCACCAACGTCACCGACCTGCTGGCCGCCGGGGACCTGGGGGACGGGGCCGGCGTGCTGGAGATTCAGCAGGACGGCTATGGCTTTTTGCGGGCCGGCAACCTGCTGCCCAGCCGCAATGACATCTATGTCTCCGGCACCCAGATCCGCCGCTTCCGCCTGCGCAACGGCGACTTTATCGAGGGCAAGACCCGTCCACAGCGGGAGAACGACCGCTATGCCGCCATGCTCTACATCACCAAAATCAACGGTGATGAAGCAGACGGCGCAGTGAAGCTGGGGGGCACGGTGGGGGAGAGCGCCCAACGGCGCGAGTTTGATGAGCTCACCCCTGTCTACCCGGACCGCCGCATCCGCCTCTCCAACAAGGAGGACAACGACCTGGTGCTGCGGCTGATCGACCTGTTTGTGCCCATCGGCTTTGGCCAAAGGGCCATGATTGTGGCAGCCCCCAAGGCCGGCAAAACCACCATCCTGAAAAAAATCGCCCTCTCCCTGAAGCGCAACCACCCCGAGGTGCACACCATGATGCTGCTGGTGGACGAGCGCCCCGAGGAAGTGACGGATTTGAAGGAAAGCGTGGGGGGCGACATCTTCTACTCCACCTTTGACGAGCCGCCGGAGAACCATGCCCGGGTGAGCGAGCTCACCCTGGAGCGGGCCATGCGCTTTGTGGAGATGGGGAAGGACGTGGTCATCCTGCTGGACAGCCTCACCCGTATGTCCAGGGCCTATAACCTCTTAGCCCCCGGCTCTGCCCGGGTGATGACCGGCGGCCTGGCTGCCGGCGCCATGAACAAGCCCAAGCGCTTCTTTGGCGCTGCCCGCAACCTGAAGGAGGGCGGCAGCCTCACCATCATCGCCACCGCCCTGGTGGACACCGGCTCCCGGATGGACGGCGTCATCTTTGAGGAGTTCAAGGGCACCGGCAACATGGAACTGACCCTGGACCGCAACCTGTCCGAGCGCAGGCTCTTCCCGGCTGTCAGCCTGATGAAGAGCGGCACCCGGCATGAGGAGCTCCTCCTGAGCCAGAAGGAGCTGGAGGTGGCCGCCAAGGTGCGGGACCGCTTCTCCATGTCCACCGAGCAGGACGCCCTCTCCCTGGTGCTGTCCATGCTGGAAAAATCCCGGGACAACGACGAGTTTGTCACCCGCTATGACGACTGGATGAAGCTGATGCGCTCTGCCAATTAATCCCGCCTGCCCCCTGAAAGGAGTTCGCCATGGACATCCAGCCCTTTGGTACGGACCAGCACGGCAAAGCCGTCCACCTGATCACCATCACCAACAACAAGGGGATGGCGGTCACCCTGTGCAGCTTCGGCGCGCGCCTCACAGGCATCCTCTGCCCCGACATATCCGGCAAACTGGCCGATGTCTGCCTGGGCTTTGACAGCCTGGAGGACTACCAGACCCGCTCCGGCTACCTGGGGGCCACCATCGGCCGCTGGGCCAACCGCATCGGCGGCGCCTCCTTCAGCCTGGGGGGCAGGGAATATCACCTGTATGCCAACAACGGCGCCAACACCCTCCACGGGGGCCAGGAAGGCTTTGACAAAAAGACCTGGGATCTTGAAGTGCTGGGTGAAAACCAGGTCCGGTTTTCCTACCAGTCCCCCCACATGGAGGAGGGCTTCCCCGGCAAGCTGGACACCCAGGTCACCTACACCCTCACAGACGACGGCAGCCTGTCCATCCGCTACCGGGCCGTCTGCGACCAGGACACCGTCATCAACCTCACCAACCACGCCTATTTCAACCTGGCGGGGGAGGGCAGCATCCACGACCACCTGCTGCAGGTGCATGCCGATTCTGTCACGGCGGCCACTGAGGACCTGATCCCCACCGGGGATTTCCTCCATGTGGAGGGCACACCCTATGACCTGCGGGCGCCCAGGCGCATCGGCGACTGCCTCGGCATGGCCGGGGTCAACGCCATGTTTGATGCCGCTTCAGGCTTTGACATCAACTACGTGCTTGAAGCAGACGGCTACGCCCCGGCAGCCCTTCTGAAGCACCCGGCATCCGGCCGGGTCATGAAGGTGTTCACCGATCAGCCCGGCATCCAGGTGTACTCCGGCCAGGGGCTGAAGGGCAGCGCCAAGAACGGCGGCAGCTACGGGCCCTACAGCGGCATCGCCCTGGAAACCCAGCACTTCCCCGACAGCGTGCACCATGCCCATTTCCCCAGCACCGAGCTGCGGGCGGGCCAGGTCTTCGAATCAGAAACGGTGTACCAGTTCACGGTGGAAGCATAAGGGAATAGGCCAACCACAAAGCACCCGGCAGTCGTCCGGGTGCTTTGCTGTAGTATACTTTCATCGAGTTACGGGTGTAGGGCCAGCCATTCCTCCCGGAGGGCGGCATACTGGACCAGGTCCTCAAAGCTGCCGTCCTTGATATCCCGGTACTGCCTGTTTACCCCTTCCTTCTTCATGCCGGCCTTTTCCATCACCCGGCCGGAAGCAGGGTTGCCAATAAAATGCCGGGCAATGATCCGGTGGAAGCCCACCTCAGAAAACAGGTACTGCATCAAACGGACCATGGCTTCCGTGATGATGCCCTGGTTCCAGAAATCCCGGCCCAGGCAATAGCCGATCTCGCAGGTCATCAGCCTGTCAGACACCCCCACTGCGGCAATATCGCCGATGACCCGGCCATCCTTCTCGATCACCCAGTGATAGTACAGCTTGTTGTCATAGGTGCGGATCCAGTCTGCAATCAGGGCTTCTGTAAAGGACACGTCCTGGTGGGGATGCCAGGTGACCCAGTCGGCCACCCGGGGGTCAGAGCACCAGGTGTCAAAGGCCTCCTGGGCGTCCTCCAGGCGGTAGCGCCGCAACACCAGGCGTTCTGTCCGCAACTCCCGGGTGCCCTGGTGATTTAAGAGGGTGGGGGCTGCCTGGGGCGCTGCAGGCATCACCTTGATTTTGAAGACGGCCTTGCGGCCCCTGCC
>DAITOE010000166.1:0-4029 GCA_036834245.1 Clostridia bacterium
GACGGCCTCGGTATGGAAGAAGAAGAGCAGGAACATGCTCATGAAGAAGAGGGTATTGAGTAGGGCGCCGGACAGGCTGGACAGCACCAGGGACAGGTTCCGGTTGACCCTGGCCCGCTGCAGCCCCTTGTAGATCAGGCCGCCAAGCCAGCCCATCAGGTTGCGGGTTATCACCGTGGTGACAAAGAGGCCCACCGGGTTGTAGGTGAGCAGGATGGCGCCCAGGGGGTCTTTGCCAAAGGCCTGGGCAAAGCTGGTGAGGCCGAAGACCGCCCCCAGGATGGCGCCGGCGGCAGGCCCCAGCACAATGGCGCCGATGATCACCGGCACCTGCATGATGGTCATGGAGAGGGCGCCGATGCGGATATAGCCCAGGCCGGTTACCTCCAGCAGCAGCAGGATGGCTGCCAGGATGGCCAGCTGGACCAGGTAGAGGGTGCGTCCGCGGGTTTTCCGTGTCTGTGTCATGTTGTCCTCCGTTCAGGCTCGCTGTGGATGCCCTACGTTCTTTGGGGGAAGGTTGCAGTCCGGCTCCATGTGGATACCGGCAAAAGGATGATAACAAA
This sequence comes from Clostridia bacterium, assembly GCA_036834245.1. Classification (GTDB taxonomy): domain Bacteria; phylum Bacillota; class Clostridia; order Christensenellales; family Aristaeellaceae; genus UBA6115. Next base: position 567 of record DAITOE010000166.1, read on the forward strand.
GGCCAAAAGGCATGTCAATTCCGGGAATCTGTCAGGTGCCCGGCCGCCAGCTGTTTCAGGTTCAGGGCGGCCGCATACACCGCGTTCTTCCGGTGGCCCGCCTGAATCAGCGCCGCCTGGGCTTCCCGCAGGCCCGCGCCTTTAGTGACCTGGTCCACCAGCAGCGCCTCCAGGGAGAGGGGGTCTTCAGTGGCCGGGCTTGCCGCCGGGGGCAGGGCCAGCACCAGGGCAAACTCCCCCCGCAGCAGGCCTTCCTCCTGCTGGAAGGCCGCCAGCACGGATTCGACGCTGCCGTTAAGGGTCTGCTCGTGGACTTTGGTCAATTCCCTGCTGACGGATATGCTGATGCCGGGGTAGATGGCGGCAATGGCGGTGAGGAGGGCCAGGACCCGGTGGGGGGACTCATACAGCACCGCCAGGGGCGGGCCCTGCTGCAGGGCTGCCAGACGCTCCTTCAATTCCGATTGCTTCCTGGGTAAAAAGCCGTAAAAGGCGAAGGACGCTTCCTCAAAGCCGCTTTTGGACAGGGCGGCAGCCATGGCGCTGGGGCCGGGCACCACCACCACCTGAATGCCTGCCTCATGGGCCGCTGCCACCAGCCGGGCGCCGGGGTCGGAAATGGCCGGGGTGCCGGCATCGCTCACCAGGGCCACCTGCAGGGGCTGCTCCTGCATCCGGGCGATGACGGCAGCCGCCTTCACCCCCTCGTTGTGCTGGTGGTGGCTTTCCAGGGGCGTTTTAATCTGAAAGGCGGACAGCAGCTTCCGGGTCACCCGGGTGTCCTCCGCCAGGATCAGGTCCGCCTCCTTCAGGACCCGGAGGGCCCGGGGGCTCATGTCCTCCAGGTTGCCGATGGGGGTGGCCACCACGTAGAGGGTGCTCATCCTAAATCCTTTCAGCGCAGCGCAGTTTGGCGCTGCGGGCCCGGGGGTTGCGGGCCAGTTCCGCAGCGTCAGGCGCCTTGGGGAAGCCCTTGGGCAGGGTGGCCAGGGGCGTCTTGCCGCAGACACAGACGGGGGCGTCCACCGGGCAGGTGCAGGGGTTTTTCATCTTTAAGAAGGCCTGCTTCACCGCCCGGTCTTCGATGGAATGGAAGCTGATGACGCACAGGCGGCCCCCCGGCTTCAGCATCATGAACAGGTCCGTGAGGGCCTGCTTCAAGGGGGCAATTTCGTCATTCACTGCGATGCGCACCGCCTGGAAGGCGCGCCGGGCCGGGTGGCCTTCGTCCCTGCGGCGCACCGCCTTGGGGATGGCCCGGTCCACCGCCCGGACCAGGTCCAGGGTGGTCTGAAAGGGCTGCGCTGCCCGCATCTCCAGGATGATCTTGGCAATCCGGGCCGCCCAGCGCTCGTCCGCATAGTCGTACAGGGCCTGGGCGATGGTTTTTTCGCTGGCAGTGTTGAGCCAGTCCGCTGCCGTCATCCCCTGGCCCCGGTCCATGCGCATGTCCAGGGGGGCCTCCTCATGGTAGGAAAAGCCCCGCGCAGCCTGGTCCAGCTGGTGGGAGGACACCCCCAGGTCCAGCAGGATGCCGTCAAACTGCTGATTGGGATAAATGCCTGCCGCATCATGGAAATTGCCGTGGCGGAGGGTGACCCTGGGCCAGGGCGCCAGCCGCTGCCCCGCTGCTGCCAGGGCCTCCTCATCCCGGTCCAGGGCGTAGAGGCTGCAGTCTCCCTTCAGGGCTTCCAGGATGGCGGCGCTGTGGCCCCCGCCCCCCACGGTGCCGTCCAGGTAGCTGCCGCCGGGCTGTAAAGCCAAAGCCGTGATGGTTTCCTCCAGCAGCACCGGGACGTGGTGGAAGCTGTCCGGGCTCACTGGCGCAGTTCCTCAAGGCGCTTGCCCACCGTGGCCAGGATGCCTTCATTTTGCAGGATCTTTTCCTGCTCCGCCGCCACCAGCTGGGTCGGGGCCTTGGCCACAAAGCCCGGGTTGTTGAGCTTGCCCCGGCTCCGGGCGATTTCTGCCTCCAGGGCCTTGGCTTCCTTCTCCAGCCGGGCGATTTCCTTGTTGATGTCCACCAGTTCCCCCAGGGGCATCAGGGCTTCCCCGATGAGGCCTACGGCGGAAACGGTTTTTTCCTGGATGCTTTCCTCTGCGCCCAGAATCTGCAGGGATGAAGCCCCTGCCAGGCGCTGGAAATAGGGGGCTGCGGTGTTCAGCCGGTCGGACCAGCCGGGGTTGGGCTTCAGCAGAACCCGGGCCCGGAGGCCGGGCTGCACTTTGAGTTCCGTGCGCACCATGCGGATGGCCCGGATCATGTCCATGACCCCTTCCATGCGCTGGGCATCTTCCTCAAAATCATGGGCAGGAAGGGCTTCCGGCCAGTCCGCCAGCATGCAGGAGGCCTGCTCCTGGCCGGGGAGGGCCTTGTAGATCATCTCCGTCAAAAAGGGCATGAAAGGGTGCAGGAGGCGCAGGGTGGCGGACAGCACATGGTACAGCACCGCCCGGGCCTGGGCCTTGCGCTCCGGGGCGCCGTCGAAGAGGTCGGACTTGCTCAGCTCGATGTACCAGTCGCAAAACTCGCTCCAGGCGAAATCGTAGATGGCCTGGGCGGCCAGCCCCAGGTCGTTGCCCTGCAGGTGGCCGGTCACCTGACGGATGGCCTGGTTTAAGCGGCTCAGGATCCATTTTTCGTGGGCCAGCAGCTGGGTGTCGTCGATGTCCCCGGGCCGGCCTTCCATGTTCATTAGCACAAAGCGGGAGGCGTTCCACACCTTGTTGGCAAAATTGCGGGCGGCTTCGCTGCGCTCGGCGCTGACCCGCATGTCGGCCCCGGGGGCCACCCCCTGGACCAGGGAGAAGCGCAGGGCATCGGCGCCGTAAGTGTCAATCAACTCCAGGGGGTCCACCCCGTTGCCCAGGGACTTGCTCATCTTGCGGCCCTGCTCGTCCCGGACGATGCCGTGGATGAGCACGATGTCAAAGGGCACCTTGCCCATGTGGGCGATGCCGGAGAAGATCATCCGGGACACCCAGAAGCCGATGATGTCATAGCCGGTCACCAGGGTGTTGGTGGGGTAGAAATACTGCAAATCCTCAGTCTGCTCCGGCCAGCCCAGGGTGGAGAAGGGCCAGAGGGCGGAGGAGAACCAGGTGTCCAGCACGTCCTCCTCCTGGCGCAGCCTGGAGGAGCCACAGTCCGGGCAGGTGTCCGGCGCTTCCCGGGCCACGATGGTGCGGCCGCAGGCGTCGCAGTACCAGGCCGGGATCCGGTGGCCCCACCACAGCTGGCGGCTGATGCACCAGTCCCGGGTGTTCTCCATCCAGTTGTAGTAATTTTTGGAGAAGCGCTCGGGATAAAAGGCGACCTTGCCTTCCCGGACCGCCTCCAGGGCGGGCTGGGCCAGGGGCGCCATCTCCAGGAACCACTGCTCGCTCACCAGGGGTTCCACCGTGGCATGGCAGCGGGAACAGCTGCCCACAGAGTGGGTGTAGTCCTGGGTCTTCACCAGGA
>DAITOE010000167.1:0-4013 GCA_036834245.1 Clostridia bacterium
GCGCAAACAGCAAGGATCAGCACAAAAACCCGTCGGATCATAGCCCTCTCCCTTCATCCAGATTGTACGATTATAACGTGAAGCGGCTGCCCATGCAAGCAAAGGGGCAGCCGGGGAAGCCCCTCAGCCTTGTTTGAGGCGGCTTTTCAAATGCTCAAATTCTTCTGCTTCGATGATGACCAGGGCGCCGGCCCGCATCCCCAGGGCGGCCTCCAGGTGCCTCCTGGCAGCCCGCAGCAGGGGCAGGGCGTCCTCCCGCCGGTCCCTCCGGCCCAGCGCTGCAAACAGCAGCGCACAGATGGACAGGAAGCTGGCAAAGGCAACCTTGAGGCTGTATTCGTTGCCGAACACCGCTTCATCCTGCTGCCGCAACTGCATCAGGACGCTGACAAAGGCCGGCAGGAAGGCTTCCAGAACCGCATCCTGCATGGTCTGCAGCAGGGCCACCCCTTCAAAATCATCCCCCAGGGCAATCAGGTTGTTCAGCAGGGATACATGCTCCGGCGTCAGGAAGCTGGCTTCCCGCAGCAGGGCGTTCAAGGCGGCTGCAGGCTCAAAGGGCCTGGCGGCCTCATAGCGTAAGAAGGCTTCCAGGGCCTGGTCCCTGGCCAGGGCGGCCAGCACCTCAAACTTGGTTTTGAAATGGTGGTAGAAGCTGCCCTTGCTGGTGTTCAACTGGTCCAGGATGTCCTGGATGGCGGTGTCCTGGTAGCCTTTTTCGGCAAACAGAACGGCGGCGGTGTTGAGGATGTCCTGCCGCTTCCGGGGTCCCTTGCGCATCACAATCAGCTCCTTTTCTGGGGTTGGTACCGGGTCAGTTAAACTCAATCAGCTGCTGCACCATCCGGTATTTGGAGGTAAACAGCTTCTCCCGCCGGTATTCCCTGCCGTCCCTGAGGTAGACCCGGTAGGTGTCCACCACGTAGCCTGTGCGGGCTTTCTTCAGTTCCTTCTGGGTGCCGGCGGGCAGGTTCACATTCTGCTGGAAGGCGGGCTCCCGGGGCGGCTTGGTGGTGGAGATCAGCTGGGTTTCCAGGGCAATGCTCTCCCCGGGGCCGCTCATCAGCCCGTAAAACTCGATGGTGAGGGTGCGCTTCTGGTACTGGGCGATGATGAACACCGGGGTCTGCTGGTCGTTTTTGAACTTGAAGTCCAGGTTGGGCCAGTTCACGGCGGCATCCAGGCCCCGGTCCAGGTAGCTCACCGGCCAGGCATGGGGGGAGCGGTCCACGATGCTCATCCCCGCCTGGGCGGCGGCATTGAACAGGGTGGAGGACACCTGGCACACGCCGCCCCCCACATCGTCAATCAGCACCCCGCCGTAGATGGCAGGGGCCCCCCGGTACCCTTTTTCGATGGTGCGCTGACCGGTTGTTTCATTAAAGGAGAAGGTTTCCCCGGGCATCAGGGTCCTGTTGCTGATGGCCTGGGCGGCCAGGGCGATGTTGGTGTTCCGGTCCTCATCAGAGGTGGTTTTGGTGCTGAAGGTGGCCAGCCGGGTGAAGCGGTTGCGCAGGTCGGTGCTGGTGACCAGGGGCAGTACCGCCGTGGACTGCAGGCGGATCTCCGCCCTGTAATCCTTGGCGTTCAAGGCGTTTTTTAAGGCGCTGGCGATGGCGGCGGCCTCAATCTGCCGCCCGGGCACATCCTGGGTCACCGAAAACTGCTGGGTCTTAAAATCAAAAGAGGACACCACCGCGTTGACAGCCTCGGTATTGGTCCGCTGGGCCAGGCCTTCTGCCAGGGCATCAATCTGCCGGGCGGAGAAGGACACCGCTGTGTGGAAGCTGGCGCCGTTGCGCCTGGCGTGCTCCATCTGCTGATAGCGGGCTTCAAAGGGCGTCCACTGGGAGTTGACGATGGCGCCGGAGTTCTGGCGGCCGATGGCCCAGGCTGCTTCCATCACCTCCTCCAGGTTGCGCTGGTAGGGGATGTAGCTGCTGTCCAATTGATACAGGGTGTTGTCAATATGCAGCCGGATCTGAAGCCCCGGGTCGCCGGAGCCCCGCTGCTGGTCGTCCATCTGCCGCAGCTGGGCCGGGGTCAAGCCGCTCACCGGCATGCCGTCTATCTGGATGTTGTCAAAAAAGGCGGGGCTTGCCATGGCCTTCAGCTTCTGCTGGAAGGCGGCCTCGCGGGACTGGGCGTTTTTGATGTTCATGAGGCAGGCGGCGATGATGACCAGGGACAGCAGCATCACCCCCAGGCTGACAAAGGGAAAGCGGCGGGCTTTTTCCCGGGGCCTTGCGCCCGGCTGGCTGCCTGCCTGGTCCGGGTCCAGGTAATAGGGGACGGGCCCGTAATCAGCATCCTCATAGGGGCTGTGCTGCGGGGGCTGGCCGTAGGCAAAATACTGCCCGGGCAACAGGGGCTGTTCATCCTGGTCCTGCGGCCCGTGGGGATGGGGGTGCCCATAGGAAAAATAGGGCTCCGGCTGCCCGTGGTCATAGGAGGGCGCTTCCTCCTGGGAGCCTTCCCACAGCCAGTCCGGATGGGCCTGGGTGAAATCAGCCGCCCAGGGGTCTTCCTGCTGGGGCTGATGTGGGGCCTGCACCTGCCAGCTGCCGGCGGCGTGGGCATGGTCCTGCTGCCAGGCAGGCTGCTGTGCCGGGCCCTCATAGGGGCTGTCCGGCTGGAAGGCAGCCCTGCGCACCTTCCTCTTTTGAAAGCCCCTGCTGTGTGCATCTGCTCGGCGCCGCAAAACAGACCCTCCTTCGGCGTAGTCGCTGTCATTGTAATGATTTTGTTACACAATTGTCAAGAATCGGAAAAAGCTTGCCCCGGCCAGCCTTTGAAAACACTTGACAGCGACGGGGAGCATCCTCTATGATGATTCCGACGAATACAAAAGGAGGAGCGGGTATGAAATTTTACGTGTGCAAGATTTGCGGCAACATCATCGCCTATGCCTATGATGCAGGCGTGAAGGTGGTCTGCTGCGGCGAAGAAATGCAGGAGATGGTGGCCGGAACCGTGGACGCATCCAAGGAAAAACATGTGCCTGAAATCATCGTGGAGGGCAACCTGGTCACCGTCAAGGTGGGGGCTGTGGAGCATCCCATGGAGGAGAAGCACTACATCACCTTCATCGCCCTGGAAACCAAAAACGGCAACCAGCGCAAGGTGCTCAAGCCCAACGACAAACCCGAAGCCACCTTTGCCCTGGTGGATGGCGACGAAGTGATCGCCGCTTACGAACACTGCAATCTGCATGGCCTTTGGAAAGCAGAAGCATAAATAAAAGGAGAAACAAACATGAAGAAGTACGTATGTGACCTGTGCGGCTGGGTGTATGACGAAGCGGAAGGCTATCCGGACGAGGGCTATGCCCCCGGCACCAAGTGGGAAGACCTGCCGGACGATTTCGAGTGCCCCCTCTGCGGCGCCTCCAAAGATGATTTCAGCCTGGTAGAGTAATTTAGTCCAACAACACAGCACGCGTCCTGACACCAGGGCGCGTGTTTTTGTGTCGACTGAATGACGCGTCAATCGGTTATTGTGTGCATCAAAAAGGCTGCCGCGGTGTGCGGCAGCCCGGAGGTTGTTGTTCGATCGGATTACTGGGCGTCCACCTTGGCCATGTGGCGGATCAGGTCGATGACCTTGCAGGAATAGCCCCACTCGTTGTCATACCAGGCAACCAGCTTGACAAAGGTCTCATTGAGCATAATGCCGGCGCCGGCGTCAAAGACGGAGGTGCGGGACTCATGGATGAAGTCGCTGGAGACCACGGCGTCCTCGGTGTAGCCGATGATGCCTTCCCATTCCTTGCTCTCAGCGGCGGCCTTCATGGTGGCCTTGATGTCTTCGTAGGTGGTGGGGGTGTTCAGGGTCACCGTCATGTCCACCACAGACACGTTGATGGTGGGCACCCGGAAGGACATGCCGGTCAGCTTGCCCTTCAGTTCAGGAATCACCACGCCCACGGCCTTGGCAGCGCCGGTGGAGGAGGGGATGATGTTGGCGCTGGCAGCGCGGCCGCCGCGCCAGTCCTTCTTGGAGGGGCCGTCCAC
>DAITOE010000168.1:0-4013 GCA_036834245.1 Clostridia bacterium
ATGCGGTCCAGCGTCTGCTCAAAAGGCAGGCTGTCTGGCACTGGCAGGGCAGCGTACATGGCAGCCTTGCCAAAGATTGCTTCCCAGTCCCCCCTGCTCTCGTCCTGGCACAGGATGATGGGTTTGCCTTCCCGCTTTGCATGGGCACAGACGGCCACTGCCAGCTTGCTGATGATCGGATTATCTCCAGTTAGGGGCCAGAACAAATCAGCGGCAGGGGCCTTCCCCTCCTTCAGCCTGCTGAGCTCGCCAGAGGCCTCTGAGAGGTTCAGCCGGGTGAGCCCGGCAAAACAGCCCAGGCTTTCAGCGCAGGTTTCAGCAGAAGACCGGCTGCCTGCCAGCAGGATGACCTCGTGCTCCTGCGCCAAGGCTGCCAGCTCCGGCTGCCGGTCCTGCAGGATATCTTCCCGCATCAGAAAACTGTGGGAAAAGGCCACCGCCAGTTCGCTGAGCAGCTCCTGTGCCCAGCGCAAGCCTTCCCGGTATGCCGGTTTTTCGGCCAGCAGCAGAAATTTTGCCCGCATATCAGTCCCAGTCCACTGGGTAGGATGTTACGGCATAGTCCAGTCCCTTGCCGTTTTTAAGCAGCACATTTACCACGTTGTCGATGAGCCGCTGGTCTGTAAAGGGGGTGGGCGCAAAATCGTTGTAGTCGGTTTTGGAGGAAATGCGGCTGGGGATGATGCGGAAGGAATCAGATTCCACCGTGTCCCCCTTCACATTGAAGCGCACCTGGAACAGGAAGGTGCTCATGTCGCTGGGCTTGTTGTTGCCGGCAAAGCTGAAATTGCCCAGGGAGTAGACGATGTACCTGTCCTTGTATTTCTCAATGGGATTAATCCGGTGGCTGTGGTGGCCCAGGACCAGGTCGGCCCCGGCATCGATGGTGGCGCGGCCCAGGTTGATCTGGTTGCGGTTGGGCTTATAGTCCAGCTCCTGGCCCCAGTGGAAGCTGACAATCACAATGTCGTACTGAGCCTTGGCATTTTGGACATCCAGGGGCACCTGGACCAGCAGCTCCTCCACCTTGTCGCGGTACTGCTGGTAGGTGAGCATGGCAATCGTGACGTTGTTGACGGTATAGACGCCCACATGCTGGGAATCGCTCCACACGATGCCTGCAGCATCCAGGGTGGCCTTGGTTTCATCCAGACCAGCCTGGCCGTGGTCAAACACGTGGTTGTTTTCCAGGGCCACCGCCTCAATGCCGCCCTGCTTCAAAATCTCCACATATTCCGGCGGTGCGGAAAACACAAACTGGTTGTTGGCCTTGTACACCGGCGCTGTGGTGAGGGTGCCTTCAAAGTTGACGATGGTCATGTCGTCTTCCAGCAGGATGTCCCGGACGTTCCGGGTGAGGAAATGGATGTCGCCCCCCTGCCGCTTCAACTCCCGGTCAAACAGGGAGTCCCCCCGCTTGCGCACATCGCCGCCGATGGTCATATCGCCGCCGGCGGTGATGATCAGCTGAATGGTGCCGTCCTTGAACACCCGCTCCGGCGGCACCGTGGCCGTGGGAGCGGCTTCCGGATTGCTGCCCTCGGGTGCGTCCGGCTGGGGTTCCGGGGTTGCGGTGAGGCTGGGGTCCAGTTCAACGATGGAGACTTCCTCGTCCATCAGGGCTGCAGGCAGCGCAATACTGCCCATTGTCAACATCAAAATCAGGAACAGGTACAATAGTTTTTTCACGAAAAGGTCTCCTGTAATACGGGGTGGGAGGCTTCAACACTGTTGAAGCCTCCCAGTTTTCCTTAGAAGATGCCGCTGATGACGCCGTTTTCGTCCACGTCAACCTTCAAGGCGGCGGGCGCCTTGGGCAGGCCGGGCATGGCGATGATGTCGCCGGCAAAGGCCACCACGAAACCGGCACCGCCGGAGAGGCGGGCATCCCGGATGGTCAGTTCAAAGCCGCTGGGCGCGCCCAGCAGTTTGGCGTTGTCGCTGAAGGAATACTGGGTCTTGGCGATGCAGACGGGGTAGTTGCCAAAGCCGTCCTCCGTGAGCTGGGCCAGAATCTTCTTCGCCTGGGCAGAGAAATTGACGCTGCCAGCATGGTAGACCTTTTTGGCAATGGCTTCGATTTTCTCCGTGAGGGGCATGTCGGACGGGTAGGTGAAGGTCAATTCAGGCTTGTCCTTGCCATCCACCAACTCGGCTACGGCAGCGGCCAATTCCTTTGCGCCTTCGCCGCCCTTGGCCCAGCCGTCGCTGAAGCGGCAGAGGACGCCTTCCTGGTCCATGGCGGACTGGAGGGTGTCGATTTCTGCCTGGCTGTCGGTGATGAAGTGGTTGATGGCCACCACCACCGGCAGGTTCCACACGGTGCGCACGTTGCGGATATGGGCCAGCAGGTTTTCAAGGCCAGCCTCGAGGGCCGGGATGTTCTCAGTATTCAGATCGTCTTTCAGGACGCCGCCGTGGTGCTTCAGGGCGCGGATGGTGGCCACCAGCACCACGCAGTCCGGCCGCAGGCCGCTGGCGCGGCATTTGATGTCGATGAATTTCTCCGCACCCAGGTCTGCGCCGAAGCCTGCTTCTGTAACCACATAGTCAGACAGCTGCAGGGCCAGCTGGGTGGCCACTATGGAGTTGCAACCGTGAGCGATGTTGGCAAAGGGGCCACCATGAATCAGGGCCGGGGTGTGGTCCAGGGTCTGGACCAGGTTGGGCATCATGGCATCCCTGAGCATGGCCGCCATGGCACCCTGGGCGCCAATCTGCCCGCAGGTGATGTTCTTGCCGCTTCTGTCCCGTGCCACCACAATGTTGGCCAGGCGCTTCTTCAGGTCCGTCAGATCGCTGGCCATGCAGAAGGATGCCATGACCTCGCTGGCTGCGGTGATATCAAAACCATCCTCCCGGGGAGTGCCGTTGCCGGTGCCGCCCAGGCCGTTGACCATGTGCCGCAGCTGCCTGTCGTTCATGTCCATGCAGCGGCGCACCCGCACCTGTCGCTCATCAATGTTCAGCTGGTTGCCCTGTTGGATGTGGTTGTCCACCATGGCGCACAGCAGGTTGTTGGCGGAGGTGATGGCGTGGAAATCGCCGGTGAAGTGGAGGTTGATGTTCTCCATGGGCAGCACCTGGGAATGACCGCCGCCTGTGGCGCCGCCTTTCATGCCAAACACCGGGCCCATGGAGGGCTCGCGCAGTGCCAGCATGGATTTTTTGCCGATGGCCCGCAGTCCATCTGCCAGGCTGATAGAAACCGTTGTTTTGCCTTCCCCGGCGGTGGTGGGGGTGATGGCGCTGACCAGGACCAGCTTGCCCTTCTGGGGCAGGCCCCTGAGCTTCACCGGGTTGACTTTGGCAATATGTGGCCCGAAGGACATGAGGGCCTCGTCCGGAATCTGGTACTCCCTGGCAATCTCGGCGATGGGTTTAAGTGTCGCGGCCTGTGCAATCTGAATGTCGTTCATGGCTCCTCCTGCTGTCGTTTGTTTATTAGTTCCATCCAATATTTACCCATGCATTACGCATGTATGCTTCCCATGACAAAAATCAGCAGGCCCTTAGCCCGCTGACTGTTTCTTTCCAAGGGGGACGGTGGCCAGGCAGGTCATCTTGCTTTCGTTGAGGTGGTGTTCCATCAGTTTGGCGAAGGACTCCTGCTCCCCTTCCCGGAGCATTCGCAGCAGTTCATGGTGCTCCTGGTGGGCATTGGAACGGCGTACAACGCTTTCAATCGCCAGCCTGGAAAACCGGGTGATGTACTCCTCCTGGCTGTCGATGACCCTGAGGATGCGCTTTTTATCCGAGATCTGCTCGATGGTGCGGTGGTACTCCCGGTTGTACTGGGACAGCTCCTCCGCGTTTTCTTCCTTCTGGCTGACGTCCATGGCATCCAGGATGCGCTGCATCTCGGCCAGGTCTGCTTTCCGCACATTTTCAAAGATGGAGGGAATAATCAGCATCATCAGCGCGTTTCTGATGGTGAAGGTTTCTTCGATGTCTTCAATGGTGAAGGCCCGGACAATCACGCCCCGGCGCTCCACATACTCCACCAGGCCGTC
>DAITOE010000169.1:0-3987 GCA_036834245.1 Clostridia bacterium
GAAACTTTGCTTTTATCAGTTATCCTTTCAAAAATGAAGAAATATTAAAGTCTTTTTGCTTCTTTTTCTTCAGAAAAAGAAGGGTCCCCCGTCCCCCGTCCCCGTCCCCGTCCCCCGTCCCATGACGAAAGGAAGCCCTCTTTGAAAACGAAGTTGACCCTGCAGCAGCTGGCCTTTGCGGGCATTACAGCGGCCTTGTATGTGGCGCTGACCCTGGCCTTTGCGCCCATCAGCTTTTCCCAGATTCAGTTCCGGGTGTCCGAGGCCCTGACCCTGCTGCCGGTGCTGTCCCCGGCCGCGGTGCCGGGGCTGTTTATCGGTTGCCTCACGGCCAACCTGATCACGGGCCAGCCTTGGCAGGACGTGGTCTTCGGCTCCCTGGCCACCTTTGCGGCTGCCCTGCTGACCCGCCGCTTCCGGAAGAATGTGTATGTGGCGGCGCTGATGCCGGTGGTGGTGAACGCCCTGGTGATTGGCCTGATGCTGCATTTTGTGTATGGGCTGCACCCCTATATCAGCGTCCTCACCGTGGGCGCCGGCCAGGCGGTGGTGTGCTACCTGCTGGGGGTGCCCCTGGTGAAGGTGCTGGAGAACCGGAAGCTGCAGCTGCCCTGAGTCTTGATGAAAACTGAATATTAGCTCATTTACGATTTACTCATGTATGCCTGAGCAATTCTTGACCCCCCCCGAAAAAAAGCATATAATCAGTGCAGATGGTGATACCCATAGAACGCATTCATCAAGGGTGCTGTTACATATCTGTCAGAAACTGGCAGAACCGGGATTTCTCTGATGCCGTGCCCCTGATGACAAGGAGGACACCCCATGAAAAAAACCCTGGCCCTGCTTTTGCTCTGCGCCCTGTTGATGGGATCGGCGCCTGTCGGGCAGACGGAAGCAGCTAAAGCCGCCGGCACCGGCAGCCTGGACCTGGGCTATGAACAGGCTGAGGTGCTTTTGTACCATTCTGCCGTGGTGTTTCAGGGCCGCATCCTGCTGACGGATCACACCCGGCTATATGCCTGGCAGCCGGGGGAGCAAGAGGTCTCAGTCCTGGCAGATTTCTCCCGGCTGGCCAAGGATGCCGACATGGTCTTTGGGGGCAGCCCCTTGCTGGCTGCCGGGGAGGAGGGCCTGTTTGTCCTGGATGTCCATGGCGGGCAGCTGTTCTCCCTGGACCTTGCAGGCGCGCCCCGCCTGAACCCGCCTGTTGAGGTGGATACCGACCTCCTCCTGGAGGGGCAAAGCATGCCGGAGGGCCTGTTTGTCCCCTATGTTCCCCGGCAGGCCCTGGTCCAAAACGGCCGGCTGTACATCCTGGATGAGGGCCGGGGCGGCACCGGCTCCCCCTTGTACAGCTTTGACCTGGCAAAAGGCGGCGCGCCCCGCAGCCACCAGGCCGAGGGCCTTCTGGCCCTGAGCCCCTACGGGGAGGGGCTGCTGCTGGCCCTGCTGCAGGAGGAGCGGACCCAGGCCAGCCAGGCCATCACCCAATTGGGACTGCGCCTGGCCATCCTGGACCCGGTCAGCGACAGCATCACAACCCTGGCCGCCACCGACCTGCCCCCCGGCATGGCCCAGGCCCAGATGGCCTACGACCAGGACCGCAAGCTGGCCTATGTGCAGTCCGGCGACCGGGTCTACCAGGTGGACAGCCAGGGCAAAAGCGCCGTCTGCGCCTACCTGCGGCCCGCTTCCGGCATGCCGGTCACCGGCAGCCTGCAGCTGCTGTCCGGGGACAGCCTGGTCTTTGTGAACCACAACGGCATCTCCTTAAGGGGCACCGACCCTGCCCTCCTGCCCACAGGCCGCCTCCACATCCTGGGGGCTTTTGCCGATGACAGCCACCAAGCCGCTGCCGCCCGGATGCAGGGCATCCCGGTGACCTACCAGCCCGGTTTACAGCAGAGCACCACCCAGGAATTGGCCCAGGCCCTGATGGCCGGCGGCCAGGAGTTTGACATCTTCATCCTGAAAAGCGCCCGCTTTGACCTGCCCGGCATGATGCGCAAAGGCTATTGCCTGGACCTGACGGACCAGGCGGAAATCGCCGCATACATGGACGGCGTTCATCCGGTGCTGCGCCAGGCCGGCATGCAGGATGGCCGCATCCTCATGGTGCCCATCGAAGTGACAGCCAGGTATGACACCCAGTACACCGGCTTTCTGGAGGAGACGGGCCTCAGCCTGCCCATGGATTATTTCGCCCTGTGCGATTTCCTGACAGACTGGGAGAACCACCTGGGGGACAGCCACCCCGATCATGTGCCCCTGTATGCCCAGCACATCCCCCGGGCCATGCTGCGCCTGGCCCTGCGCCTCTATGCCGACAGCCTGGCCGGGGACGCCGGCGGTTTCACCTTTCAGGACCCCCTGCTGCAACAGATGCTCAAGCGGGCACAGGCCCTGCCCCGCGCTTTCGTGCCGGATGCGGACCTGGGCTTCGCCTCCACCTTGTACCAGAAGATGCCCCTCTTCGGGGAGGACCTGTGGAACGACGGCCTGTTCTTCATCGATAACCTGTACACCGCCCCCCAGGACAGCGGCTTTGCCTATGGCGACAACCCCTGGGTGCAGGTGCGCTCCCCCCTGCCCTATTTTCTCACCGCCACCCCGGACACCCCCTTCCGCATGGGGCTGGATGTCAGCTACCTGGCCATCAACCCCAAAAGCGGCAACAAGGAGCTGGCCCTTGAGTACCTGAAGGCCTACCTGGACAGCATGGAGCCGCGCCACCAGGTCATGGTGGCGCCCGGCCGCTTCCCGGAGGGCGTGCCCAACCCCAACTATGACAAAGACCTGGAGCGCTACCTGGAGGACATCCGGAGCACGGAGGAAGCCCTCAAACAGGCGGAGGCCGGCCTGGACCGCCAGCAGCTGGAGGAGCGTTTGCAGGTCCTTCAGGGCCTGTATGATGAGATGGCGGAGATGCGCCGCTTTCTCCACCAGCCGCAATCCGTGGCCCATTACCTGCGCCTGCTGGATGAGGGCGGCTATGTGCACCACCACGAGGGCCTCAGCATGATCCTGAACAGCCCGGATTTCTCCCAGCTCTTCGACCGCTACCTGGCGGGCAGCCTGAGCCTTGAGGCCCTGGTCCAGGAGGCCGAGGGCAAGCTGCGGCTGATGCGGTTGGAGAATGAATAAACAGGTTCTGAATATATTCTCTGCATGTACAATCTTCATCTGCTTTGATATAATCTTATTAGGTTTGATTGGAATCTAAAAAGCGATGTCTTAACGAACAGCGAGGGAGGGCTTGACTTTGTCTATTCCGAAGTTTTTTGATTTTTTCGGTCCCACACTTGAAGTGCTAAGAGATGGTGAGACCAAGGATATTAAAACGATAAGAGCAATTGTTTCTGATAAAATGAAATTAACGGAAGATCAGAAAATATTATGCTCAGTAGTGGCAAACAAGCAACTTACGTGAATCGTATCGCATGGTCAGTTGCATATTTGAAGAAAGCCGGTTTACTAGATAATCCAGCTCGCGGTAAATATGTCATCACTCCAAAAGGACAAAAATTTTATAAGAAGCATGGTTGCAATATCACCTTGAAATTACTTGAGGAATCTGATGATTTCAAAGAATTTAGATATGGAGGACAGAAGAAAAAAACCTCCAACATGAACCAATTACAGGTTGGATTTGACGAAACAGACAGCACACCAGAAGAAAGCATGGAAAAAGCTCATAGAGAGATAAATGCGGTTCTCAGAGATGATTTGCTCAAAGTGATTATGGAACGTAAACCAAGATTTTTTGAGTATTTAGTCGTGGAGTTGCTTCAAAAAATGGGCTATGGCGGTACTTTTGAAGATGCAGGCTTTGTTACAGGCAGATCAAGTGATGAAGGAATAGATGGAGAGATACGAGAAGATAAACTTGGTTTCAGTACTATCTATATCCAAGCAAAGCGTCGCGATCCTAATACTACAATAGGAAGGCCTGATATACATCAGTTTGTCGGCGCACTTGGCGGT
>DAITOE010000170.1:0-3984 GCA_036834245.1 Clostridia bacterium
GATGGGCTTCGCCCATCAGAAAAGAAGCGGAATGCGGCCTGACGACGGGCGGGGCATTGCGTAGCAATGCTTTCCGCGCATTTTTACCGGCCGGGAGTGAAACGACCAGGTAAAAATGCCCGTTCCTCTTAAACGACAAAGTGTCCGCAGACACTTTGTCGACACTCAAAGGGCTGCCGTTGAAGCGGCAGCCCCTGAAGTGACCGCAGTCACGGAACCGGTATCAGTCCGCCTGCAGGCGGTCCTTGTTGATGAAGCCGCGGAAGGGCTTGCCTTCAAAGGTGGTTTCGATGTAGGCCCAGTGGCCCACAAAGCCTTCGTAGGCCAAGAGGGTCACCCGGGTGCCCTCGGGCAATTCAAACAGCCAGGTGGGGTGCAGGATGGGGTCGTCGGTGACCGCCGCCTTGGAGATGATGGTGGCGCCCCGGGTGTTGAACACGATTTCCGGCACGCACACATCCCCGGGCAGGATGCTCTTGTTCACATAGCCGATGCGGTAGAGGTTGTTGGAGAGGCCGTAGCCGATCATGGCCCAGTCCCCGACTGTGCCCCACACCCGCAGGCGGCCGCCGCCCACGGAAGCCTTGCCGCCGGCTGCCCGGTGGTAGTTGGTGCCGGGGCCGGAGTACACCGCTTCAGCAGGTCCGGAGAAAGAGAAGGTCTTGTTGCCGGGCAGCTTGCCGTTGCCGGTGATGTGGATGGTTTCCTCAGGGCAGGGCACCGGCTCCGGCGTCTGGGTGGGGGTGGGGGTGGGGGTGACCCGGGTGTCCGCCAGGACGTTGCGGTTCACAAAGCCCCGCACGGGCTGGCCGTTGTTGTAGGTTTCAACATAGGCCCAGGTGTTGGCAAAGACCTCGTAGGCCAGCAGGCTCACCCGGCTGCCCCACTGCAGGTCAAGCAGCTTGCTGGATGCAAACAGGGGGTCATCCGTCAGGGCGGCGGTGGCGGTGACGCCCACCTCCAGGTAGGACAGGAAGAGGGGCTGCAGGTTGGGCACATCCTGCAGGTAGAAGGCCGGGACATAGCCGACGCGGTAGACATCGTCGTTGAGGTAGTAGCCCACCATCACAAAGCTGTTCTCCAGGCCATACACATGGATGATGCCGTTGTTCAAGACGGCCATGCCGCCTTCCGCCCGGGCATAAAACTCGCCGGGGCCGGTGTAGACGGGAACCTCAGGGCCCTGGTACTGGAACTCCTGGTGCAGGGGCAGGTTGTAGACCCCCGGGATGCGCACATCCGGGCGCGGGGTTTCGGGCCTGGGGGTGGGGGCCGGCGGATAGGCGCCGAAGGGCACCGGGGTGTCAAAGGGCTTGTGGAACACCAGCTTATCGCTGATGTAGGCCAGCTTGCCGTCCTTTAAGATGATCTCATACCAGCCGCTGTCCGTCTTCCCCGTGGTGGGGAACAGCTCACCGGGCTTGGCGGTGGTGACCACCTCGTACTCGGTGCTGTTGCCGCTGCGCAGGTTCACGTTGAACTGGGCAGTGACCGTGACCTCGCCTGTCACAAGCAGGTCGGAAACAGGTCCGTCAGCAGACATGCCGGGCACCATCAGGGCCAGCATCACGACTGCCAGCAACAAACTCATCAGTTTGTTTGTTTTCATCAAAATCACTCCTTCTGTGGTCGCACGTGGTTCTACCACGTACTATACCCATATAACGGGAAGCGCCGGCCTTTTCATGCACGGGCATTGGGATTTCCTGCAAAAAACCAGCCCCCCGGAAGGGAGGCCGGCCTTGTGATGTGCCGTCTCAGTCAGGCTGGTTCATCTCGGCGTTGAGCTCCACCGCCTCCTCCATCCACTGGTAGAAGAGGTTTTGCGCCACCACCTCCCGGACGGCCGCGTTCACGGCCTCCAGCAGCTCCGGCCTGCCCTTGGTGACGGCCACCGCCAGCCCCGGGGAGGTGTAGGGGAAGGGCTCCGGCAGGGTGATGAGCATGTCCGGATAATTGGCCATGTACTGCTTGGCGATGACATCAGACAGGGCCATGCCGTCTGCCGTTTTGCTCAGCACCATCATGACGCCGTCAGGCACCTTGGCAATCAGCTCCAGCTGGCTGTCCGTCAGGTATTCCTTCACCATGGTCTCCTGGACGGAGCCGTTCTGGGCGGCGATCTTTTTGCCCTTTAAATCCGCCAGGGTGCTGAAGGTGTCCGCATGGTCCTTGTGGATCAAGACCAGCTGGTTGCTTTCGGAGTAATACACCTCTGAGAAATCCATGCTTTCCATCCGCTCAGGGGTGGGGTCAAAGCCGGCCAGGGCGATGTCCACCTTGCCGGTGGTGACAGCAGCCAGCACGCCGTCAAAATCATAGGCGTCAATCACCAACTCCACCCCCAGGGAATCAGCGATATAGCGAGCCAGGCTGATGTCAGCCCCCACGGGCTGGCCGTCCGGGCCCGGGAACTCATAGGGGGCGTAGTCCGGCGAGGTGCCCACCACCAGCCTGCCCTTCTCCTTGATGGCCTCCAGGCTGCCGGCGCCGGCGGTCAAAGCGGACAGGAGCAGCGCAACAAACAGCAGTCCTGCAAACATTCTTTTCATGGGGATGCCTCCTTGCTGTGATACCTGGATTATAGCCTGAATAAATATGCGTGTCAATACATATGTTTGCAAACGACAAACCCGTGATTTCGAATAAGAATACGAAATAGCGTAATAAAATTACAGAAATCCCTTCCAATTTCCCGAAAGCTGTGCTATCATCACCCGGCGGTTGTGCATATTCATGCGCAGCCGGGGCCTGCAAACGGGCCTGGAAAGGATGCAGCCTCATGTTTTCAAACTTTGTCCCCAACCTGGTGAGGGCGGTGAGCCGCTACTGGTTCCTGTTCCTGGAAGGCGCCGGCTACACCCTGCTGCTCAGCGCCATCACCGTGCTGTTCGGCGCCGTTCTGGGCTCTCTCTTGTCCCTGATGCGCAGGAGCCGCGTCATGCCCCTGCGCCTGTTTGCCACCGGCTATGTGGAGGTGATTCGGGGTACGCCGCTGCTGTTGCAGCTTTACATTTTTTATTTCCTCCTGCCGGACCTGGTGCCCTTTTTAAGCCTGTCCAAATTCGCCAGCGTCACCATCGCCCTGGTGTTCAATTCGGCCGCCTATGTGTGCGAGGTGGTGCGGGCGGGCATCGCCGCGGTGGACCCGGGGCAGATGGAGGCGGCCCGCAGCCTGGGGCTGTCCTCCCGCCAGGCCATGGCCCGCATCGTGCTGCCCCAGGCGGTGAAGAACATCCTGCCCGCCCTGGGCAACGAGTTTGTCACCGTCATCAAGGAAACCTCCTTAGCCTCGGTCTTCTTTGTGGGGGACCTGATGACCCAGTACAACATCATCAAAGGCAGCATGCACCTGGTGATCGAGCCTTTACTGGTGGTGGGGCTGATCTATTTCCTCCTCACCTTCACCCTCAGTAAATTAATCGCCCATTACGAAAGGAACCTGCAGGCCAGTGATTGACATCATCAATTTGTACAAGGACTTCGGCAGCCTCCACGTGCTGCAGGGCATCACGGAAACCGTGCACAAAGGGGAGGTCATCTCCATCATCGGGCCCTCGGGCTCCGGCAAATCCACCTTCCTGCGCTGCCTGAACCTGCTGGAGGTGCCCACCGCCGGCCAGATTATCTTTGAAGGGGCAGACCTGACCTCGCCCCACACGGACATCAACCTGCACCGGCAGAGGATGGGCATGGTCTTCCAGCACTTCAACGTCTTTCCCCACCTCACGGTGCTGGAGAACCTGACCTTGGCGCCGGTACTGCTGGGCAAATACAGCCAGCAGGAGGCGGCGGCCCGCGCCAATGAGCTCCTTCACAAGGTGGGCCTCACGGACAAGGCGCAGGAGCACCCCCGCCGCCTGTCCGGCGGGCAGAAGCAGCGCCTGGCCATCGTCCGGGCCCTCATCATGGAGCCCCAGGTGATGCTGTTTGACGAGCCCACCAGCGCCCTGGACCCGGAGATGGTGGGGGAGGTGCTGGCCG
>DAITOE010000171.1:0-3968 GCA_036834245.1 Clostridia bacterium
TGTACATCGGCTTCATGGTGGCGGTGCTGGAGGCCTTGATCGGCATCACCATCGGCGTGATGTGGGGCTATATCAGGCGGCTGGACCGGATTCTCACCGAGGTGTACAACGTCATCAACAACATCCCCACCACCATCGTGCTCATCATGTTTGCCTATATTTTGCGGCCGGGCATCAGGACCCTGATCTTCTCCATGACCGTCACCGGCTGGGTGGGGATGGCCCGCTTTGTGCGCAACCAGATCGTCATCATCCGGGACCGGGACTACAACCTGGCCTCCCGCTGCCTGGGCACCGGCACCCTGCGCATCATCACCCGCAACCTGCTGCCCTACCTGGTGAGCGTCATCATGCTGCGCATGGCCCTGGCCATCCCCGGCGCCATCGGCAGCGAGGTGTTCATCACCTACATCGGCCTGGGCCTGCCGGTGAGCATCCCCTCCCTGGGCAACCTCATCAACGTGGGCCGCAAGCTGGTGACCACCTCCTTAGCCTACCAGCTGATCTTCCCCACGGTGGTGCTGAGCATTGTGACCATCTCCTTCTATATCATCGGCAACGCCTTTGCGGATGCCGCCGACCCCCGCAACCATGTGTAAGGAGGTGGCGAAATGACGGAACACAGCCGGGAGACCATCCTGAAAGTGGAGGACCTGAATGTCAAGTTCAGCCTGCGGGGCCGGGTGCTGCACGCCATCCGCGGGGTGGGCCTGGACATCTACAAAGGCGAGAGCCTGGCCATTGTGGGGGAATCCGGCAGCGGCAAGACCGTGTTGACCAAGACCTTTACCGGCCTTCTGGACCAGAACGGCTGGGTGGATTCCGGCAGCATCTGGTTTGAGGGCCAGGACCTGGCCCGGTTCAAGACGGAGAAGGAATGGCTGAAGATCCGCGGCCGCAAGATTGCCATGGTGCTGCAAGACCCCATGACCAGCCTGAACCCCTTAAAAACCATCGGGCGGCAGATTGCGGAAGCCCTGGAACTGCACCAGGGCATGAAAGGCGACGCGGCCAAGAAGCGCACCCAGGAGATCCTCCTGGACGTGGGCATCCAGGAGCCCCAGCGCCGGATGAAGCAGTACCCCCACCAGTTTTCCGGCGGGATGCGCCAGCGGGTGGTCATCGCCATCGCGGCCGCCTGCCAGCCGGAGATCCTCATCTGCGACGAGCCCACCACCGCCCTGGACGTCACCATCCAGGCCCAGATCCTGGACCTGATCAGGGAACTGATCCGAAAATACAAGCTGACCTGCATCTACATCACCCACGACCTGGGGGTGGTGGCCAACGTGGCCGACCGCATCGCGGTGATGTATGCCGGAGACATTGTGGAGATCGGCACCAGCGAGGAAATCTTCTTTTCCCCGCGCCACCCCTACACCTGGGCGCTGCTGTCCTCCCTGCCCCAGCTGGGCATCAAGGGGGAGGATTTGTTCTCCATAAGGGGGACGCCCCCCAACCTGTTCCAGACCATCACGGGGGATGCCTTCGCCCCCCGCAACCCCCAGGCCCTGAACATCGATTTTAAGGAGCGCCCCCCTTATTTTGACGTCAGCCCCACCCACAAGGTGCGCTCCTGGCTGATGGACCAGCGGGCGCCGGAGGTCAAGCCGCCGGCAGTGCTGTCCCGCATCAGCCGGGAAGGAGGCAGCCTCTATGAGGGATGAACGGCAGGTGCTGCTTCAGGTGCGGGACCTGAAGGTGGCCTTCGGCGAGCGCCGCCGGCGCTTCTACGCCGTGAACGGCGTCAGCTTTGATATCTACAAGGGGGAGACCTTTGGCCTGGTGGGGGAATCCGGCAGCGGCAAAACCTCCATCGGCCGGGCCATCATCCGGGTCTATCCCACCACCTCCGGGGAGATCTGCTACAAGGGCCAGCGCATCAGCGGCAAGATCGACCGGGCGCTGGACCGTCAGGTGACCCGGGAGATCCAGATGATCTTCCAGGACCCCATGGCCTCCTTAAATGAACGGGCCAAGGTGGGTTATATCGTGGCCGAGGGCCTTTATGCCACCGAGAAAGGCCTGGGCAAGGAGGAGCGGGAGCGCAGGGTGCGGGAGGCCCTTCTGGACGTGGGCCTGCTGGACGAGTTTGCCAGCCGCTTCCCCCACGAGTTTTCCGGCGGCCAGCGGCAGCGCATCGGCGTGGCCCGGGCCCTGATTATGCAGCCGGAGTTCATCATCGCGGACGAGCCCATCTCCGCCCTGGACGTGTCCATCCGGGCCCAGGTGCTCAACCTGCTGTCCCAGCTGCAGCGGCAGCGGGGGCTGACCTATCTGTTCATCTCCCACGACCTGTCGGTGATGCGCTTCATCTGCGACCGGATTGCGGTGATCAACAAGGGGGTGTTGGTGGAGATGGCCACCACGGAAACCCTGTTCCACTGCCCCCTGCACCCCTACACCCGGCTGCTGCTCTCCGCCGTGCCCATGCCCAACCCCATCTATGAGCGCAGCAAAAAGGTGCTGGTCTACGACCCTGCGATTCACGATTATGCGGTTGACAAGCCTTCCTTTGTGGAGATTGTGCCCGGGCATTTTGTCCTGGCCAACCAAAGGGAGCTGGAACAATACCGGGAACGCCTGGAAACTCACGGCCCCTGCGCCCGGTTTGACCCCGGCATGGCGGCGCAGACAAGCCACGAACAGCAACAGGAGAACAACGTATGAGAGAGAACCTGGATTTCCTGGTCTGCCCGCTGCCGGAGGACCTGCAGCGCTTGAAGCACGCCGGGGATTTTGACCGCTTCTTCCAGGTGGCGGCCCTGAGGCTAAAGGACAAAAAGGTGCCGCAGATGCTGAAAAAGCGCCTGGAGTACGAGCAGCTGATGGTGCAGGACCTGCTATCGGAGTATATCTACACCCCGGAGGAGGCGTTGGCGGAGCTGCGCCAGGAGGTGCGGGACATCACCCGGGAGGAGATGGAGACCCTGCGGGACGAGGGCACCCTGGACTGGATCTATGTGAACGGCCAGGTGCGCTACAAGGATGACTGCGTGGCCAGCCTCCTGAAAACCCGGCCGGACTGGAACCCGCGCTTCCTGGACCAGCAGGCCCTGGCCGCAAAATACGACAACTGGCGCGCCCTGGACGAAATCATCAGCCGGGTGAAGGAGCAGGGCGGGATGCGGCTGCGCTTCCGGATGCGCACCACCCTCAAAATCAGGCCCGAGGCCCAGCGGCCGGGGGAAACCCTGCGGGTGCACCTGCCCCTCCCCCTTCGGGATGCCCAGAGCAGCCCCCACCCGGACATCCTCACCAGCCCCGGGGCCGTTCACATCGCCCCGGAAGGCCATCCCCAGCGCACGGCTTATTTTGAAGCGGTCTGCGCACCTGACCTGGCCTTTGTAACGGAGTTTGGCTACGACCTGGATGCCCCCTACCTGGTGCCCCAGCCGGACCTGGTGAGCCCGGAGCAGCCCAGCTTTGACACCCAGGAGGAAGCGCCGCAGATCGTGTTCACCCCCTTCCTGCGGGCCCTGGCCCGGGAACTTACCGGGGAGGAAACCAACCCCCTGAAAAAGGCGCGGGCCTTCTATGACTACATCACCACCCAGGCAGTGTACCGCTATGTGCGGCCCTACCGCAGCGTGGCCAACATCCCGGAGTATTTTGCCGCCGGCCAGCGGGGGGACTGCGGCATGCACGCCCTGCTGTTCATCACCCTGTGCCGGCTCTCCGGCATCCCGGCCCGGTGGCAGGCAGGCTGGTCCGCCCGGCCCGGCCATGTGTACAGCCACGACTGGGCGCGGTTTTACATCGCCCCCTATGGCTGGCTGTATGCCGACGCCTCCTTTGGCGGCAGCGCCTTCCGGGAAGGCCACCTGGACCGCTGGAACTTCTACTTCGGCAACCTGGAACCCTGGCGCATGGTGTCCAACAGCGCCTTCCAGCAGGCCTTTGACCCGCCCTTCCCCTTCCACCGGAACGACCCTTACGACAACCAGTCCGGAGAGGTCTGCTATCCT
>DAITOE010000172.1:0-3963 GCA_036834245.1 Clostridia bacterium
CCGCCATGCCGGACTGCTGGGAGGAGGCCAGGTACTTGGTTTTGAAGTCCAGCAGCGCCCCTTCCCGCACCGGCATCTCCACCACCGAGGCCTGGATGTCCTCATCAAAGCCCAAAACGGAGCAGTTCACCTCCAGGGGGTCTTCCAGGCCTTCCTCCACCAGCACCCTGCGGTCCAGGGAAAAGGCCAGGGTCAGGGCATCCATCAGCTCTGCCCGGTTGGCGGCCCGGCTCACCCCGATGGAGGAGCCCAGGTTGGCCGGCTTCACGAACACCGGGTAGGGCAGGGCGGCTTCCACCTGCAGGCAGGCCGCCTCCGGGGCCTGTTCAAAGACGGAGCGGGTCAGCCAGGTGTCCTTCAGCACCGGAAAGCCGTTGCCGGCAAAAATGCGCTTCATCATGATCTTGTCCATGCCCACGGCGCTGCCGGCGATGCCGCTGGCGGCGTAGGGCAGGTCCATCAATTCCAGCAGCCCCGCGATGCTGCCGTCCTCTCCGTGGGCGCCATGCAGCACCGGGATCACGCAGTCCAGCCGGGCTGCGGCATAGCGCTGCTCGTCCTTGAACAGGCCCCGGCGCTTAAAGGCCATCAGGGCCCCGGAGCCGGCGGTGATGTCCGGGAACACCCGGGTGAGCTTGCTTTTGCGGGGGTCGAAATGCCGGTAGGTTTCCAGCTTCCACAGGGCGCCCCCGATATACCACTCCCCCTTTTGGGTGATGTACACCGGGATGACGTCATACTTGAAGGGGTTGGCCCGGGCGGCCAGCTGCAGGGCGCTGACGATGGACACCTCGTGTTCGCAGCTGCGGCTGCCAAAGAGGATGCCCAGCTGAATCTTCCTGTTCATGTCATCCTCCTTTATGCGTAGTGGTCCGGCAGGTCGTTTTCATACAGCAGCACATCCCCGGGGCCGAAGCTGTCCTCGATGAAGAGGTTGGCCTGCATGAGGCTGGGGAAGACTTTGATGTTCTCCTCCAGCATGCCGCTTTCCAGGAGGCCCGTTTTGATGGGGCGGGTGCGCCGCTCCCCGATGAGAATGGCCATGTGGGCCACGGCCGCGATGTCGTTGCCCAGGCGCCTGTTGGAGCGCACCTCCTGGCGGCCCAGCTCGATGAAGCCTGGCGTGACCACGATGAGGCGCCCTTCGTGGCTGCCCAGCACCTGCAGGGCCTTGCGGCTGGAATCCGGGTTGGAGTTGAAGCCGTTGTTGATGACCTTGTAGCCCCGCTGGTGCATGTGCATCTGCAGCCGGGAGGGAATGGGCGGCACCTCCATGAGGGCCAGTGCAATCTTTTGAAGGGGCACGCCATAGCGGCGGGCCATGGCCGCAGCCAAAAGGATGTTATGGATGTTGTGCTCCCCCACGAGGCTGGTTTCCACCGCCTGGCGGCTGCCGTCCTGGAAGCACAGGGTGAAGGTGCTGCCGCTGTCTGTCAGCTGCACATCCTCCGCCCACAGGTCGTCCTCCGGGCTGCCCACCAGGGCTTTCGCGGTCTCCGTTTTGCCCCAGGCTTCCTTCACCAGCTTGCCGTCGTTGGCAAAGACGGCAAAGCCCCCCTTGGGCAGGGCCTTGATGAGGTCGTACTTGGTGGCGGCCACCTGGCGAAGGCTGCCCATGGTCTGCAGGTGCTGGGGGCCGATGGAGGTGAGGATGCCGGCGTCAGGCCCAGTCATCCGGCACAGGACCCGGATGTCCTGGGGGTGGCGGGCCCCCATCTCGGCGATAAAGAAGCGGTGCTCCTGCCCCAGCTCCTCCCGGATGCAGCGGGCCAGGCCCAGGGGGGTGTTGAAGCTGGCCGGCGTGGCCAGGGTGGGTGCCACCTGGGACAGCATGGCATACAGGATGTTTTTCACCGTGGTCTTGCCGTAGGAGCCGGTGATGCCGATGACGGTGAGGCCGGTTTTGCGGTAAGCCTCAAGGACCGTCTTGGCATCGGCCCGGTACAGCAGCTGAATGGCCTTCTCCAGGGGCCAGATGAGGGCCATGGCCAACAGGAGCAGGATGGGGGCAAACAGGGGCAGCAGGGCGCTGGTGCCAAAGGGCAGGCCGCCCCGGTACATCAACAGGCACATGAGGGCGCTGACCACAAACAGAGCCGCCAGCAGCCGCTTCACCCGCAGGGTGTACACCAGCTTCACCTTCACCCGCTTTTCCTGGTAGGCGATGAAGCCGATCACATAGCCGGCGGCTAACACCAGCACCACAAAGACCAGGGACAGCAGGAAGGCCCAAAAGGGCGGCAGGCGCAGCACCAGGGAAGCAAAGAACAGCAGCAGGGTGCTGACAGCAAACAGGGCCGCCCCCGGCCAGGCGGCCTTCAGGGGCAGGCGCAGGAAAGCCCGGAGGGTGCCCCCCAGCTGGTAGCTGGCCAGCTGGGCAAACTGAAGCAGCTGTTTGGAAGACAGCAGCAGCCCCAGGACGGGGGCAAGCCACAGCAGGATGCGGGCCAGGGCATCAAACAGGTTCATGCCGGGTGCACCTCCTGTAAAAAGGCGTCCACCGCGTTGGCAAAGCGGGCCACCTGGTTGTGGTAGGCAAAATGGTCGTCCCCCTCATAGACCAGCAGGCAGGCATGGGGCATTTCCCGGGCCATGGCCTGGCCCATCCACAGGGGGGTGGCGCTGTCCATCTCCCCCCAGACTAAGAGGGTCTGGTGCTTGATGTCGGGTAGCAGGGGGCGCAGGTCCTGGCGCACAATCTGGCTGAAGCTGCCCCTGAGGGCCTCCGGGGTGGCCAGGTAATCCCGGGAGGAAAAGGCCACCCGGAGGGAGGCCAGCCAGTCCTCAGCCTTGTATTTGAGGGCGGGTATCAGCCCCAGGGCCTGGATAAACAGGCGGCCGGCCTGGAAGATCCTGGTGCGGACCCAGCCTTTCAAGGTCTTCTTGGGCCGTAATCCGGCGCAGCCGGTGAGGACCAGGGACGAAACCCGGTCCGGGTGATTGGCTGCCAGGTGCAATGCCACCCTGCCGCCAAAGGAATGGGCCACGATGACGGGCTGTTTCAGGGCCAGCAGGTCCATGGCCTTGAGGGTCCATGCGGCAAACTCCGCCACCCCCCAGGTGTCACGGGGCAGGCCGGAGGCGCCGTGCCCGGGAAACTCCAGCATGGTGACCTCGTACTGCCCCTGCAGCTGCCGGGCCAGGGGCATCAGGTGCCGGTCCAGGGTGACGCTGCTGGGGCCCCAGCCATGGAGCAGCAGCACAGGGCGGCCTTCCCCCACGCGCTGGATGTGGGTCAGGATGCCATCAACCTCAAGGTTCATTCAACGGAGTCCTTTCCGGGGTTGTCCCCCTGGGGGAAGTAAATATAGCGGCACTTGGCCGGGGAGTTCATGCACAGGGCCCTGTACTGCATCGGCACCGGCACGATGCTTTCCAGCACGCACTGAAGGCGCTCACAGGTTTTCCGGGAGGGGATGTTGTCCGTGTCCGTGGTGATGGACAGGCTGTTAATGCCCTGGTCGATGATGAGGGGGCGCAGGGCCGTCACCGCCCGGGCTGCCAGGCCATGGCCCCGGAAGGCGGGCTCCACCCGGTAGCCGATGTGGCCCAGGTAGAATATCTCAGGGCTTTCCCCCAGGCGCAGGCTGACATAGCCGGCGTACAGGAAGCTTCCCGGATGGATGATGTCGTAGGTGATGGTCTCCCGGATGCCCTGGTGTCTGTCCCGGGTGGTGCGCTCCGCCAGGTGCAATTCCAGGCCGTCGCCCTGCAAACGGCTGTGGGGTAAGAACAATCGCCTGAACAAGCTGGCCTCCTGGGTTTTTTTACCTTGCGCTGTTCCCTGTCCGGAACGAACAAAGTATAGCACAGGACGCCTGCGCGCTCAATTATTGCACAAAAACCGGGCCTGAAGGCCCGGAGTAGGTGTCGACAAAATGTCTGCGGACACTTTGTCGTTTAGGAGGAACGGGCATGTTCGCCTGGTCACTTCGTTCCCGGCCGGCGAACATGCGTGGAATG
>DAITOE010000173.1:0-3963 GCA_036834245.1 Clostridia bacterium
AAATGGGCATCAAGTTGTCAAACCGGTAGCCGCCGCTTGCATCCGTCTGGGTTTCCTGCAGCATCATCCCTTGTTCATCGAAAAGTTTAACCGCCAGTCCGTTCACCTTGCGGTTGCTGCCGTCCATGTTCCAGATGCTGCCAGACAGGCTGCCCAGCTGCACCAGGGCCAGGTTCAGGCCGTGGTTCGCTTCATTAAAGGTGATGGTGCTGCTCCAGTCGTTGCGCTGCTGGGTGGCGCCATCTGGCGCTGTCAGCAGGTGCAGGTCAGGCAGCGTCACCTTCAGCTGGTATTCGCCGGGGAAGGCCTTGGGGCTGGTGTAGGAGCCGCTGGCGTCTGTGCTCAGGCTGATGAGGGTGCCTGTGCGCAGGTGGGTGAGGCTGGCCTGGAGCGGGTGGGGGCTGTCTATCCCCTGGGTGTAGGCGCCATCCAGGTCGTTGTCATAAAAGGCGGTGACCGTGAGGGGGATGGGGCGGACTGCGGGCAGCAGCTGGTTTTCAAGCCGGGCGCCCATTGCGATTGCCAATTCTGCGTTGGCCTGGCCTTCCAGGCTGGCGGGCACGGGGCTGTTTGCATGCTGGTCCAGGGCATAGCCTTCCGGCAACATCACCTGCGCCTCATAGTCGCCGGGACGGATCAGGGCCAGGTGATACAGGCCGTCCTGGCCGCTGGCTGTCTCGTATACTTCCCCGCTTGCCTTGTTTTTGAGGCTCAGTTTGGCGTCTGCCAGGGGCAAATCCCCGTCATCGAGGGCGCCGTTGTTGTTGATATCCACAAAAGCCTTGCCGGAGACGGTGCCGGTTTTTACTGCAAAGAGGGGGCTGATGGTCAACTCGTCGCTGGCTTTGACCAGGATCTCATCACTGATGATCTGCTGGTCATCCACCAGGGGCTTGCTGAATTTTGCGTCCACGGGCAACTGGAAAGCCAGCTTGTAGGTGCCTGGCAGCGCACCTTTCAGGGAAAACTGGCCGTTTTCATCGCTGATGGCGTTGGTGTGCTCTGATACCGGGCTGCCGTTTTCGTCCAGCAGGTCAATGCGTACACCGGCCAGGCCGCCGGCTTGTCCCTCAAAGCCCAGCTGCTCATCACCCAGCAGGATGCTGCCTTTGATGATGGCGGACCGGAAGGCGCCGGCATCCACATGTTCTGCTGTCATGCCGGGGGACAGGGAAACAGGGAGGGTTTGACCGTAGGCCACCACCTGCTCCGCCACCTTGTTTTCAGTTCCGGCGCCGGTTTCTGACAGATCTGAAAACACATAGGGGGAAACCAGGAGGAAACGGGCCCGGTAGCTGGCGGGGACCAGGTTTGTGATGGTGTAGACACCGTCCTGGCCGGTGGTGGTCTCTGCCACTACTTCGCCGGATTCGTTCACTGCCTGCACGGTAAAGCCGGGGATGCCGGGTTCATCGCCGTCCCTGACGCCGGAGAGGTTGCTGTCATCAAACAGTACCCCTGAAATGGCAGAGGGCAGGGTGGTACCGGCGTAGAGGGCCACCTGTTCGCCGGCTGGGATTGCCGTCTTTAGGCTTAAGGTGGAGGCAGCCGCCGGGCTTGTAAACATGTTGCCCTCCGGGCCGCCCTGGATGGAAAATATCTGGCCGTCCGGCAGGCTCACCTGGATGAGGGCCTCTCCATGGCGGATCCGGGGAAGCACAGCCCGGCCCTGGGCATCGGTGGTGGCGCTGGCCTTACTTTGCCCCTCCACCATGGCATCCACCCTGGCGCCGGCGAAGGCAGGCTCGCCTTCATCCAGCTGGCCGTTGATATTGCTGTCCAAAAAGGCGGTGACCAGGACGCTGGAGGCGGGCATCACACCGATGGGATCCATGAGGGTGGCGCCGTCTTCACGGACATGAAGCTTCATGGCCTGGCTGGCGCTGTAGCCATCGCTAAAGACAGAGGGGCTCCCGGACTGGGCGAACATCACGCCTTCGGGCAGGTCGGCCTGGATGCCGTATTCGCCAGCCTGGAGGTGTTCAAAAAGAAATTCTGCGTTCTCTGTGGTGTTCAGGGTGCGGGTGACCCCCATGTCCAGATGGGTTAAAGTGATGAGGACGCCGGGGAAGCCGCCTTCATCTGCGTCCAGGACGCCGTTCATGTTCCTGTCAAACCAGATGCGCCCCTTCAGGGTGCCGGCTTTCACGCCGCCAATGCCCAGGCCAATGCTGCGGTCCAGGGCAAACGGCTCTGAAACCCCTTTGTTGTTTTCCGTGGGGGGGACGACGTTGTAGAAGGTGTTGAGCTTCTGGCCCATGGGACCGATGATGAAAGGCTCCGGCATCACAACCCCCACCCGGTAGGTGGCAGGGGACAGGTCGCGCAGCTGCAGTTCGCCATCCTTGTCGGTGACGCCTTCGGACACCACATAGGTTTCGCCGTTATACTCGTACAGCAGCTGCACCTGGACATCCCGGATGGGAGGCTCGCTGGTCATGCGGCCACCGTTCATATTTTTGTCGGAAAAAGCAATCAGGTTGATGTATGCGCTGCGTTTATGTGCGCCGATAAAATGCTGCACCTGTTCGCCCTCAGCGATGGTAAAGAGGGGGGACCGGCTCTCCTGGCCGCGGCCGGGAATCATGACATTGCCGCCAGCTTGGGGCTCTGAAAAATAATGTCCCTTGGGCAAGACTGCCTGGAGGTAATAGCTGCCTGCCTGAAGGCCGGTGAACTGGTACTGTCCCTGGGCATCCACGGCGGTTTGGGCCTGGAGGCGCTCCGAATGGCCGTCCACGGCCACCAGGGAGATTTCAACGCCTGCCAGCGCTTTTTCGTTGGCATCCATGAGGCCGTTGCCGTTGTTGTCAAAAAAGGCGGTGCCTGTCACCTGGGCTGTGCCGGCCAGGGCAGAAAAAGTGACGGCCAGGCCTGCCAGCAACATCAGGGCGATGGTCAGGGCGATGCCTTTATTGTGCTTGTGAAACATATTCCCTCCAAATCAGTCAGCGTAGTGACGTGTCAGATATAGCTGATTTTGTTCCTGTCCCGGACAGGGGCTTCCTTGGTGTCTGCCGGATGGCCCACCGCGATGGCAATGGCAAAGCTGTGGCCCTCTGGAAAGTGAAGGGCCTGTTCAAATTCCGCTTTCAGCCCGCCGGCGAAAGCAAACAGGGGCAACCCGAGAATCACACTGCCCAGGCCCAGGCTCTCTGCTGCAATGGCAATGGACTGGACCGCAATGCCGCAGTCCAAGAGCTTTCTGTGCTCCTGGGTGGTGGAGATGAAAATAACAGCAGGTGCGTGGTAAAAGATGTGAAAATCCGGGTCCTGAAAGCGCCGGTTCCGGGCGACCTCCGGCAGCAAATTGACCTGGTTGCAGGCTTCCCGGTTGATGCGATTCAAGAGGTCCTGGTCCTGCACCACGGAAAAATGCCAGGGCTGCAGGTTGTTGGCAGAAGGGGAAGAAATGCCCGCCATCGCCAGCGCATCCAGCTGTTCACGCGTGAGGGGCTTTGGCTGGTATGCCCTGTGGGACCTGCGGGTGTCCAGAAGATGAAGAACCTTGTTGTCCACTTTGTCCTCCTGTTGTAGAATTATTCCATGGTACACTGGTTCTGGAGGTATAACGATGGATGACGCTGCTTTCATGCGCATGGCCCTGGATTTGGCGCAAAGCGACCCGGATGAGGTGCCGGTGGGCGCAGTGATTGTGGCGGAGGGGCAGGTGATTGCCAGCGCCCACAACCGGCAGGAGGCGTTGCAGGATGCCCTGGCCCACGCGGAGATGCTGGCCATCGCAAAGGCCCAGGCCCGATTGGGCACCTCCAGGCTGACTGGCTGCACCCTGTACGTCACCCTGGAGCCCTGCCCCATGTGCGCGGGGGCCATCCTGATGTCGGGCATTGCGCGCT
This sequence comes from Clostridia bacterium, assembly GCA_036834245.1. Classification (GTDB taxonomy): domain Bacteria; phylum Bacillota; class Clostridia; order Christensenellales; family Aristaeellaceae; genus UBA6115. The sequence continues at coordinate 3,858 of DAITOE010000173.1, forward strand.
GCGTTTATGCCGCCTTCGACACCCAGTACGGTTGCTGCGGCAGCGTGTACGCCCTGCCCATGGACCCGGCCTTCCACAAGTTTACCCTGTGTGAAGGCGGCCTGCT
>DAITOE010000174.1:0-3934 GCA_036834245.1 Clostridia bacterium
GTAACACCATCATAATCATTATGCCAGGAAGTCTCATCTTCTAAATCCTTGGCGGCAAACCCGATTACACGCTTACTACCCAATGATTTACCATCTTCAGTCTGCGTGAACACTTCTTCAGGAAAAGTATAGCTTCCATTTATAACTTTATCACTAATATAGGTCACTTCCGTCCAAAGTGCGGTCCCATCTTCATAACTCTGAATACTGCTTCCTTCTGAAAAAATGATTGAATCAAAACCCATGGCCCTTGAAGGAATAACAATCACGAATACTAATAATAAGATACAAAGAATCTTCCGAGCAATCATCATGAAATTTCCTCCTATTATCTAACTATTGAAATTGTATAATAACATATGGATTTAGTCAAACTCTCGTTGCTTGATGCAGTAGAATTTTGCGGATTCTGACGAAGTTTCCCCTAAAAACTTGTTCATCTTGACAAAAATCCTACCTCTTTGTTAAACTGTGCTTGTCCGGCTTTGCCGGCGGGCTCGCCTGCCGGGATTGCTGTTTCGATAAACAGGAGCTTTCGTTGCGGATTCCATTCCGCTTGAGCATACAGATTGCATCGCCATCTGATGATTTGCGCTTGTCATCAAACCAGCGACAAAGCCGAGGGAGTGTTTCCCCGCGGCTTTTTTGCATGGGCCGGACGCCGCTGCTGTCCCCCGGGGCAGGCAGCGAACCACTGAAGTAAATGAGAGTATAAAAAGGAGGAGCCATGCCAACCATCGTTTGGGTTGTAATCGCCGTCGCGGCCTGTATATTGGGCGCATTGGGCGGCTTTGTGTATTACAAGAACACCCTGGAAAAAAAGATCGGCCGCGCGGACAAATACGCCAAGGAACTGCTGGATGACGCCACCCGCAAGGCAGAGGACAAGAAAAAAGAAACCATCCTGGAAGCCAAGGAAGAAGTGCTGCGGCTCAAGGGCGAACTGGACCGGGAAATCAACGACCGCCGGGCAGAGCAGATGCGGGCCGAGCGCCGCGTCGCCCAGCGGGAAGAAACCATGGACAAGAAGCTGGACAACCTGGAGAAGCGCGAGGAGCGCATGAACCAGAAGTCCGAAGAAATCTCCCGCCGCCTCCAGGAAGCGGAGGAACTGCGGGACAAGCAGGCCGGGGAACTGGAGCGCATCGCCGGCCTCACCGCCGAGGAAGCCACCCAGGCCATCATCGCCCGGGTGGAGAAGGAAGCCTACCACGACGCCGCCGCCCTGGTGCGGGAGATCGAGCAAAACGCCAAGGAGGAAGGCACCAAGAAGGCCCGGAACATCATCGCCCTGGCCATCCAGAAATGCGCCTCCGACCATGTGGCGGAAACCACCGTCTCCGTCATCTCCCTGCCCAATGACGACATGAAGGGCCGCATCATCGGCCGCGAGGGCCGCAACATCAGGGCCCTGGAGCAGGCCACCGGCGTGGACCTGATCATCGACGACACCCCCGAGGCCGTCATCATCTCCGCCTTTGATCCCGTCCGGCGGGAGACGGCCCGCATCGCCATTGAGCGCCTGCTGGCCGACGGCCGCATCCACCCCGCCCGCATTGAGGAAATGGTGGAAAAGGCCAAGAAGGAAATCGACGAGCAGATCAAGGAAGCCGGGGAGCAGGCCATCTTCGAAACCGGCCAGCACGGCATCCATCCGGAACTGGTCAAGATCCTGGGCCGCATGAAATACCGCACCAGCTACGGCCAGAACGTGCTGAAGCACTCCATTGAGGTGGCCCACCTGGCAGGCCTCATGGCGGCGGAGCTGGGCGTGGACGTGCAGCTGGCCAAGCGGGCCGGCCTCCTCCACGACCTGGGCAAGGCTGTGGACCGGGAGCAGGAAGGCACCCACACGGCCCTGGGTGGCGAACTGGCCCGGAAGTACAAGGAGCACCCCGAGGTTATCCACGCCATCCTGGCCCACCACAACGATGTGGATCCCCAAAGCATCATCGCGGTGCTGGTCCAGGCGGCGGACGCCATTTCCGCAGCCCGCCCCGGCGCCCGCAGGGAGATGCTGGAAAACTACATCAAGCGCCTCACCAAGCTGGAAGAGATTGCCAACTCCTTCTCCGGGGTGGAAAAATGCTTTGCCATCCAGTCCGGCCGCGAAGTGCGCATCATGGTGAAGCCCGAGGACGTCAACGACGACGGCGTGCGGATCATCGCCAAGGAGATTGCCAAGCGCATCGAAAACGAGATGGAGTTCCCCGGCCAGATCCGGGTCAACGTCATCCGGGAAATGCGCAGCGTGGAATACGCAAAATAACACGGTTTTATCAATTACGGGTCGCGCAAGCGGCCCGTTTTCTGTGGGAGGGGGAGGGCCATGCGCCAACTGGAAAACACCTTCAAAATTCTGTCTTCGGACTGCGACCGCTACGGCTTCATGAAAATGAACCGCATCCTGGTGATCATGCAGGAGCTGGCGGGGGAGCACTCCGACCTGCTGGGCTGGAGCTTCAAAAACACCCTGCGCCACGGGGCGGTCTGGGTGGTGACCCGCAACGAGTTTGAGGTGATCCAGTACCCGGCCATCGGCCAGGCTGTGGTGGGGAAGACTTTCCCGGGCCGCCCCCGCCGGGGCATCTACCCCCGCTATTACCGGATTGAGGACCAGGCGGGCCGCCCGCTCATCCTGGGCAGCAGCTTCTGGGCCCTGGCGGATGTGAACAGCCGGCAGATGACGGACCTTCCGGAAGTCGCTGCCGGTTTCCCGGACACCAAGGACCTGACGCCCTATTTCCACAACCCCGGCGCTCCGGACAGCCTGGAGGAGGGCAGCGCCCGGCAGGATGTCTGGCACCCGGTGTTTACCGACCTGGATCGCAACGGTCATGTGAACAACACCCGGGCGGCGGACTGGGCCCTGTGTTACCTCAGCGAAACCAGCAACATTGAGGACCACCCCGTCCGCAGCGTCATTGCCTCCTACCACAAGGAGCTGTACGAGGGCCAGCCCGTGGACATGGCCTTCACCGCAAAGGACCGGGCCTTTTCCATGCTGTGCAGCGTGGGGGGCGAGGCAGCCCTGAAGATGTCCGGCACCCTGTTTGAAGAAAAAATCCCCATGCCTTGATAGGAACGCGTTACAAAAAACGGAGACCGCAGCCTCCGTTTTTTATATGCAATATATCAATTCCGGGGTCCGGGGCCAATGGCCCCGGGCTGGGGGTCTGGGGGATGACATCCCCCAGGGTCCTGTCCTCTCCTCGTGCTACTGCCCCTGGCTGATGTCCACCCGGCGGAGGATGCCCTTCACCGCAGACACCATGCTGGAGCGCACCCTGCCCGCTGTCTCCAGGCGCAGTTCAAAGGCCAGGCTGGCGCCCTGGAAGCGGGCAATCAGCCGGTGGCCTGCATCCGGCTGCACCAGCAGCGCATGTCCCGGGGCAATTTCCAGCAACTCATAATCGCTGCTGCCCAGGGCAGCGGCCTGGGCCAGGAGGGTTTCCTCATCCATGCTGCCATAGTCTGTGAAGGTGCCGCCGGATACCACAAGCCCGATCGTGAACTCCCCGGCGATGTCAACGGCCAGGGCTGTGAGGCCGGCGGATTGCAGTTCTTCCGCTACCTGGCCCGCCGTCTTGCCGTAGAGCTTCAGGAGGGGGTCGTTCCCGTCCATGCCCCTGGTGAACAGGTCCAGGTTACCGGGGAAGGCCACCGTCAGCCCCAGTTCCGGCACGCTGGCGCTGCTGGCCAGGCCCATCACCGGCACCAACGCCAGCAAAAGGGCCACAAACAGGGTCATTCCTTTTGTTTTCAACGTCATCCGGATGTTCACAGCGCTGCCACCTGCTCCTCTGCTTTCCTCATAATCTCCACCACCCTGTCACTGAACAGGTCAAAGTCCGGGTCCTCCACCTGCAAATCCGGGTTGTTCATGATGTGCTCCAGGGACAGGCGCAGCCCCTGGTCAAACCTGGTGTTGGCC
>DAITOE010000175.1:0-3822 GCA_036834245.1 Clostridia bacterium
ATGCATTTACGGAACGGATGTGTTTCTGTCAGACCGCAACCTGCTGCTGCATCTGGCGTCATCACGAAACTGACTGCATGTTTTCTGGCCGTCATGCTGTGCCTGCCCCTGGGCATTTGGGGGGAGGAAAACAGCCCGGTGAAATCCCCCCTGGTGATCGCAGGATACCCTGCACCTGATGTGCCCTGGGGAGAGTCTGTTGACGCCAGCTATTTTGAGGATGCCATCTTCATCGGGGATTCCCTGGCAGAAGGGCTTTCCCTCAGCGGCCTGATGCCAGGTCTTGAGTTTATCACCAAGATTGGCCAGTCAGCGAATGGGGTCGTCAAGAACCGGGTATACAAATACGACGGCAAGACGGTTCGGATGATTGACATCCTAAAGGACAAACAGCCCGGGAAGCTCTACATCTGGCTGGGCAGCAACGGGGTGGACAAATACACGCCTGAGTATGTTTTGCCGTCCTATGAAGCCATGCTGGACCTGTTTATCAGCGAGCTGCCGGACACCATCATCTACTGCGTGGCTTTGGCGCCGGTGATCCAGCGCCGGGCCCAGCGTCAGTACCCCAAGATGACCAATGCCCGCATCCATGCCTTCAACGACCTGATTGCCGCTGCCGCCAAAGAACGGAATGTGTACTATCTGCCGGTTTCCATCGCATTGATGAATGAGGACGGCGGCCTGGACAAAGACCTGTCCGCCGGGGACGGCATCCACCTGTCCAAGGAGGGCTATCAGAAAATCAGCGATTTCCTCCACAAATTCACCATTCCCTACGAGTAAGGAGAGAGAGCGATCAAGCGCATTTACCTGCTTGCGCTGCTGCTCGTCGTGATGATGTTGACAGCGGCCTGCACCCCGGAGGTCAAGGTGTTGCCGGCACAGACCGTCTATACGGAACTGGTCCGGCTGGTTCCCTATGAGGAGTTGACGGTGCTGGATGCAGAGCGCCTGGCCATCCTGCTGGATGTGGAGGAAAGCCTGCTGACAGATGCTGCAGCCGCACTGGACGCCAGCCGCTATACGCCGGAAGCGCTGATTGTTATCAATGCTGCTTCAAAGGACGGGCTGGGCACCATCACCGCAGCCCTCCACACCTACCGGCAGCTGCTGCTGGATGAATACCGGGATTACCGGCCCCAGGAGATGTACAAGATTGAGGAGTCCCAGGTGCAGGTCCACGGCCTGCAGGCTGTTTATATGATCGTGAAGGACGGAAAACAGGCTTTGGAGGCGCTGGCCAGCGTACAGAAGCAGTAAACCTGTCATATGATGGGGCGGCCATCAGGGACTGGTCTGTGTTTGCTTGCGAAAGCAACGCAAACCCTGTATACTGAAGCGGCCTGAAACACTTACCTAAGGGGGAGTTTGAGATGGAGTTCAAAATTAAAAACGAAATCGGCACCATCTATATTTCCGAAGAAGTCATGCTCAAGGTGGTGGGCTACGCCACCCTGGAATGCTATGGCATCGTTGCGATGTCCAGCAAGCGGGCCAAGGATGGCCTGGTAGAATGGCTGGGCCGGGAAAACCTGAGCCGCGGCGTCGCCCTGCGCGCTGTGGACGACATGATCGATGTCGATTTGTATATTGTGGTCGAATACGGCATATCTGTCACTGCGGTTTGCACATCCATCAAAGAGGTTGTGAAATACAAGCTGGAGAGCATGACCGGCGTCAAGGTACGCAATGTGAATATCACTGTCGAAGGAATCCGCGTCTGATTTCAGGCGTGCACGGAGGAATGTAAATGGTTGATATCAGTATGCTTGACGCGGCCACACTGCGTGAAATGATTAATGCCGGCGCGGCATTGCTTGAAAAAAACAGGGAGGCTATAAACGCCCTGAACGTCTTCCCGGTGCCCGACGGGGACACCGGCACCAACATGTCCATGACGATGATTTCTGCTGTCAAGGAAATCAACAGCAAGGAAGCCACCGCCATCGGCCAGCTGACAGAGCATCTGTCAAAAGGCGCGCTGCGCGGGGCCCGGGGCAACTCCGGCGTGATTTTATCCCAGCTGTACCGCGGTTTTTCTAAGGCCTTGACGGACAAGGAAAAAATTACCCCCCTGGAGTTTGCCCAGGCCCTGAAGGCAGGCGCAGACACAGCCTACAAGGCGGTAATGAAGCCCAAGGAAGGCACCATCCTGACTGTTGCCCGTGTCATCGCAGAGGATGCCCTGGCCCAGGCCCAGATGGAGCCGGAAAGCTTCGCAGGTCTGATGCGGGTGATGCTGTCCAGCGGCGAAAGCATCTTAAAACGCACCCAGGAAATGCTCCCGGCCCTGACCCAAGCCGGGGTGGTGGACGCAGGCGGCCGCGGGCTGCTGCTGATCTACACCGGCTATGCGGCAGTCTTGCAGGGTGAGCGCATTGACGAACTGCTGGTGGACATGTCCGGCGACAGCGCCAAAGAGCAGGACTTTATTGACGAGCACGACCTGGATGAAGACATCACCTTTGCCTACTGCACAGAGTTTTTTGTGCAGGAGTTAAAGCCCGGCACCAGCGACGTGGACATTGCATCCTTCCGCCGGAAACTGAGCCGCATCGGCGACAGCGTGATGGTGGTGGGGGATGAGCACCTGGTGAAGGTGCACCTGCACACCAACGATCCCGGCAAGGCCCTGCAGTATGCGCTGATGCTGGGTGAACTCAACGGGCTGAAGATCGACAACATGGTCCAGCAAAAGCGTGAGCTGGATGCCCAGAAGCAAAAGGAGCTGAAGGATTACGGCATCGTCGCCGTCTCCCAGGGCGCCGGCTTCAATGAAATTTTCAAGGACCTGGGGGTGGACAGCATCGTCGAAGGCGGGCAGACCATGAACCCCAGCATCGACGACCTGAAAAAGGCTGTGGACGGCATTTATGCCAAGACCATTTTCATCCTGCCCAACAACGGCAACATCACACTGGCTGCCCAGCAGGTAGCCGCCATGAGCGACGGCAACATCATTGTCCTGCCCACCAAGAATGTGGCATGGGCATTGCGGCGGTGGTGGCCTTCCAGCCGGAGGACACCCCCGATACCAACACCGAGCGGATGAATGAAGCCGCCCAGAAGGTCCGGACCGGGATGATCACCTACGCTGTCCGGGACACGGATTTGGAAGGCCTTCACATCAAAGAGGGCAGCATCATTGGCTTGAACAACGGCCAGGTGACTGTGAACTGCGAAACCGCAGAGGAAGCCGCAATCCTGCTGATGAAGGAAATCGTCAGCGAGGAGGATGGGCTCATCACCGTCTACTATGGCGACAAAACTCGTGAGGAGGACGCCAGGGAGCTCCGGGACCAGTTGGAAGCCCTGTATCCCGACTGTGATGTGGAGGTGCACCGGGGCGGGCAGCAGCTGTATTTTTACCTGCTGTCAGTTGAGTAAACCCGTTTTGTTACATTCAGGAAGCTGTCAGATTGGCAGCTTCTTTTTGAAAGGACCAGGATGTCAAGCGAATTGAACCTGCGGGGGCTGGGGCCCAAGCGCAAGGCTGCCCTGATGGCGGAAGGCATCACCGACCTCATCAGCCTGTTAAACCGACTTCCCCGCAGCTATCTGTACGCCCAGGAGCCGCAAAAAATCAGCAGCCTGTCAGCAGGGGAAGCTTGCGTTGAAGGGGTTGTTCTGGCGGCACCCAGCATCCAGTATTATGGCGGACGGTCCATTGTGCGGGCCCGGATCGCGGACGACAGCGGCGCGCTGCCCATCTTCTGGTTCAACCAGCCCTGGATGGTCAGGCAGCTCCAGAAGGGCCAGAAGGTTTTGCTGGCAGGCCTTGTACAGGACAGGAAGAATGCGGGAATCAGCCTGCTCAAC
>DAITOE010000176.1:0-3777 GCA_036834245.1 Clostridia bacterium
AGAGCCATCAAAAATCCTCGATCCATGAGTGCATTAACTCGTGTGTTTAGTATCAAAAGTCCATTTCCTCCGCCTGGCGCTCCATGTTTTCCACCACGATGTCGTAGATCTCCCCCAGGGAGGCGCAATATTCCAGCACTTCCCAGGGCTTGTTGGTGTGGAAGTGGATTTTGATCAACTCCTCATCCCCCACCGCCAGGAGGCAGTCCCCCTCGAAATGCTCGGTGAAGTAGGCGTTGATCTTGTCCTCGTCCAGGTCCTTGCCCTCGATCAGGGTCTGCACGTCAAACTTGTATTCCAGCATATGATTGCTCCTTTTCCCGGGCTGTGAAGAAGCCCTGCATGTTTCCAGCCCATTGTAGCACAGGGGCGGCCTGTGTGGCCGCCCCGACGCAGATTTCTGCAGCCTGTTACTTAAAAGCCTGCTCCAGGTGCTGCTGGTAGGCCGCCATATTAAGGTCGCCAGAGAAATGGTAGCCGCCCGCTGTCAGATAATAGGGCACATAGTCGATGTTCATCCGGCGGGCAGCGGCATCGTCTGCCAGCACCTCCTCCTGATACTGCCCGCCGTCCAGCACGGCAGCGGCCTCCGCCTCCTCAAGCCCGGTTTCCCGGGCGATTGCAAGCAGCGTGGTCCGGTCGCTGAGGATGGCGCCCCGGGCAAAGAGGGCCTCCTGGGCCACCCGGAAGAACTCGTTGCCCAGGTCCTTTGTCCGGGCATACTGCATCAGCCGGTGGGCGTCCATCATGCTGGCGTAATGGGCCTGGTCCATGGACATGGGCAGGCCCAGCTCCCGGCCCTGGGCGTCCAGACCCTGGAAGTTCTTCAGGATGTCTTCCAGCTTGCGGTCATAGTCCATCTTGACATGCTCCGCCAGGGGCAGGCCCTCCGGCCGGTCCTTTTTGGGGTTCAGCAGGAAGCTGCGGGGCACCACTGCGACCTGCCCGTCCAGCCCCAGCTGCTCCAGGGCCTTCATGAACCGCGCCTTTCCGATATAGCAATAAGGGCAATGAAAATCTGCCCAGACTTGAATCTCCATGGGTTCACTCCTTCGTTTAATCTCTCGTTCTTTTATACCAAACACACGAGTTAATGCACTCATGGGGCGAGGATTTTTGGTGACTCTGCTAAGTCAAGAGAAGGAAGCGTAGCCGTAGCCTACGCTGACTGAACGCGACGACGCAGAGGCACAAAAAGACCGCCTCATGGAAGCATTAAAGAGTGCGTTTGGTATTATACCCAAGATTGGATGGCTCTACTTGTATCTGGGAGTTTCAGAGGGCGGCGCCCTCTGACCCTCATCGCATCGCACGGCTTTACCGGGCGGGCGGGGCATTGCGAAGCAATGCATTCCACGCGTTTTTGCCGGCCGGGAGCGTAGCGACCAGGCGAAAACGCCCGTTCCTCTCAGCCGTCAAAATGACCGCAGTCACTTTGACGAGGAAAAAGCCCGCCAGGCAAACGCCTGGCGGGCTGGGTTGGTTGGAATCCTGTGCTTACTCTTCCACGCCTGCCATCCGCTTGAGGTTGGCCAGCCGGAGGGCGGCCTCCTCCTCAGAGCGCTCGAACAGGGGCTCGGCCTTGTCCGGGAAGGCCCGGAGCAGGGAGGTGTAGCGCACCTCGCCCTTGATGAAGTCCTGATAGCTCTCGGTGGGGTCCTTGCTGTCGATGATGAGGGGGTTCTTGCCCTCGTCTGCCAGCTGCGGGTTGTAGCGGTAGAGGTTCCAGTAGCCGGAGGCCACCGCCTTGCGGGTCTCCGCCTGGGAGAAGGACATGTTGATGCCGTGGTTGATGCAGGGGCTGTAGGCGATGATGAGGGAGGGGCCGTCGTAGGCTTCCGCCTCGTTGAAGGCCTTGAGCACCTGGTTGTAGTTGGCAGACATGGACACGTGGGCGACGTAGACATAGCCGTAGCTCATGGCCATCATGCCCAGGTCCTTCTTGCGGGTGCGCTTGCCGGCCGCGGCAAACTTGGCCACTGAGCCGGTGGGGGTGGCCTTGGACGCCTGGCCGCCGGTGTTGGAGTAGACCTCGGTGTCCAGCACCAGGATGTTCACGTTCTGGTTGGAGGCCAGCACATGGTCCAGCCCGCCGTAGCCGATGTCATAGGCCCAGCCGTCGCCGCCGATGATCCAGATGGATTTCTTGGCCAGCATGTCGGCATTCTTCAGGATGAAGCGGGCGCCTTCGCAGGCTGCGCAGTCGCACTCTTTGCCGTCCAGGTCCAGGCCGCATTCGCAGGCAGCCTTCAGGGCTTCGCCGGCTTCCTTGGAAGCGTCGGCATCCTCCCGGACCTCCAGCCATTTCTGGCCGGCTTCCTTGATGGGGGCGTCGGTGTCGTCCAGCGCGATGAGGGCTTCCACCTTCTCCGCCAGCTTCTCCCGGCGCTGGGTGTAGGCCAGGTTCATGCCGAAGCCGAACTCGGCGTTGTCCTCAAACAGGCTGTTGGCCCAGGCGGGGCCGTGGCCCTTGCTGTTGACGGTGTAGGGCACGGTGGGGCTGGAACCGCCGTAGATGGAGGTGCAGCCGGTGGCGTTGGCGATGACCATCCGGTCCCCGAAGAGCTGGGTGGCCAGCTTGATGTAGGGGGTTTCGCCGCAGCCGGCGCAGGCGCCGGAGAACTCAAACAGGGGTTTTAAGAACTGGCTGCCCCTTACGGTGTTCTTGTTGTGCTTGAAGCGGTCATCCGGCAGCGTGCTGGCAAACTCCCAGTTCTTCTCCTGGTGGCGCTGGGTGTCCAGGGGCTTCATCTGCAGGGCCTTGGTCTTGGCGGGGCAGACTTCGTAGCAGTTGCCGCAGCCGGTGCAGTCCAGGGGGCTGATCTGGATGCGGAAGCCGTTGCCGGCATAGTCCTTGCCCATGGCGGGCTTGGTCTCAAAGCTGTCGGGGCGCTCGGTGCCATCCTCCACCAGGAAGGGGCGGATAACGGCATGGGGGCAGACCATGGCGCACTGGTTGCACTGGATGCAGTGCTCAATCTGCCACTCGGGCACGTTCACGGCGATGCCGCGCTTCTCGTACTGGGTGGTGGCGGTGGGCACGCGGCCGCCGGGATCAAAGGCGGACACGGGCAGGGAATCGCCAGCCTGGCCCAGAATGGGCTTGGCAACCTCGTTGAAGTAGTCGGTGGCGCGCACCTTCATGGGCTCGGCACCGGTGGTGGCATCGGCCCAGGCGGCGGGGATCTTGACTTCCTTCAGCTCTGCGGAGGCGGCGTCAATCACGGCCCAGTTGGCCTTGACGACCTTGTCACCCCGGCGGCCGTAGGTGGTCTTGGCGTAGTCCTTCATGTACTTCTCAGCCTGGGCATAGGGAATGATGTTGGCCAGTTTGAAGAAGGCGGCCTGCATGATGGTGTTGATGCGGGAGCCCATGCCGTGCTTCGCGGCCAGGGAGATGGCGTCAATCACAAACAGCTTGGCCTTTTTCTTGGCCAGTTCGCGCTTCATGACGGCGGGCAGGCGCTCGTCCAGCTCCTCTACCGCCCAGGGGCAGTTGAGAAGGAAGGTGCCGCCGCGCTTCAGGTGGCCCACCATGTCATACTGGGTGACATAGGCCGGGTTGTGGCAGGCGATGAAGTTGGCGTCGTCAATCTGGTAGGTGCTCTGAATCTTGTCCTTGCCAAAGCGCAGGTGGCTGACGGTGAGGCCGCCGGACTTCTTGGAGTCATAGGCGAAATAGGCCTGCACGTTCAATTTGGTGTGGTCGCCGATGATCTTGATGGAGTTCTTGTTGGCGCCCACGGTGCCGTCAGAGCCCAGGCCGTAGAACTTGCA
>DAITOE010000177.1:0-3730 GCA_036834245.1 Clostridia bacterium
GCGCCGCTGATGAAGGCAATCTTCCGGTGGCCGTTTTCATGGGCGTGGAACACCGCCTTGCGGATGCCGTCCACGTTGTCGGAATAGACGGAAGGGTGGCCCGGGTAGGTGTGGTCGATGCTCACCAGGGGCACGCCGGCTTCCGCCAGCTCCAGCAGCTCCGGGTCTGAAAAATCGATGCAGGCCACGAACACGCCGTCCAGGTTGCTGTACCGGGCATGCTCCAGGAAGCTGATGGTGCGCTTGCCTACTGTGCGGTTCATGAGCATCAGGTCGTAGCCCTGAGCCTCCATGCGCAGCTTGAAGCTGTCCAGCACGTTGACAAAGAACTGGTGGAGCAGGCCATGGTGGTCGTCATCCTCCAGCAGCACCCCGATGATGAAGGTGCGGTTGGTTTTCAGGGCCTGGGCAGCAGCATTGGGCAGGTAGCCCATCTGTTTGGCCGTTTCACGAATTTTCTTCGCAGTGGCAGCCCCCACCCCCGGCATGTGGTTGATGGCTTTGGAAACAGATGCAACTGAGACACCGCATTTCTTGGCAATATCCTTCAAAGTAACCATACCGTTCCCCTTTCGCCGCAATATTAATCGTTTTCGCATCCAGTATATGGCCAGAATGCCCATTTGTCAAGCAAGGGAAAACAAGAATCTCTTGTATAAAAACAACAGGCGGCGGGCCGTAAAAAACCAGGCCATGATTGACGGGATGCGCCCTGTGGTCTATCCTTTGAACAACAGGAGGAATGGCAGATGAGCAGATTGGGCGATTTATTGCACCTGGAGCGCACCCGGCGCAAGCTGAGCGTCAAAGAGGTGGCGAAGATGGCAGGTGTCAGCGCAAAATACCTGGAGGATGTGGAAAAAGGCACCCGGATCATCCAGGACGACGAAGCCCGGCGCATCCTGGGCAAAATGGGCATGGAACAGCAGACCGATGCCATGTTCACCCTGGAGGACATCGCCGTCACGGTGGACTTGCACACCGCTGTCAGCCCGGAGCGCATCCAGCGGGTGAAGGAACAGCAAAAGGACCGGGAGGGGAAAGCAGACGGCTCCATCTGGCTGGACGCCCTGAAGGGCGTGCTGCAGCACGTCCCCATTTATAACGCCGTGATGAAGGAGACCGGCAGCAGGCTGCTGCCGGTGACCAAGGGAAAGATCGAAGGCGCGCCGGCTGAAAAGGTGTTTTATTTCCAGGCGCCGGACAACCGGATGCGGGGCTTCCGGGTGCAAAAGGGCGACCTGGTGCTGGTGGTGCCCAGCCAGACGGCGGAGGACGGGGCCATGATGCTGCTGGACACCGACCTGGGCAAGCAGCTGTTTGTGCTGAAAATCCTGCCCCGCTACCAGCTGCTGCTGCAGACCTTTGACCAACAAAACGCCAGTGAGGTGGTTGCCATGGCGGACGTGCGCATCATCGGCAAATGCGTGCGCCTGGAAGCGGAACTGTGATATATTGAAGAGGTGCAGAAGGCCGAACAATTCAGACGGGGTGCGTGACATGGACAGAATCAAGGGTGTAGTGAAGAGCAAAAGGGTTCAGCAGTATGCGATGATCATTCTGGGATGCTTCATCGGCGCCACAGCCTATCCCCTGTTTCTGGAGCCCAACCACATCCCCCCGGGGGGCTTTACCGGCATCACCACCATCCTGCATTTTCATTTCAACTGGCCCATCGGCATCACCAGCCTGTTGATGAACATTCCCCTGTTGATCCTGGGCTGGCGCATCATCGGCATCGGTTTTGTGTTCCGCACCATCACCGCCACCATCCTCTTCACCCTGATGATTGACGCCCTGAAGTTCCCTCCCATGGTGATGGACCCCCTGCTGGCCACCATCTTTGGCGGGGTCATCCTGGGCCTGGGCCTGGCCCTGATCTTGAAGGGCAGCGCCACCACCGGCGGCACCGACCTGCTGGCCCGCATCGTGCACCACCGCATCCGGGCCATCACCATCGGCTCCTTCCTGTTTGCCTTTGATTTGATTGTGATTGTATTGGCCTGGATTTTCCTGAGTGCCTCCCACGCCATGTACGCCATCATCTGCGTGTTTATCCAGACCAAGGTGATTGACCAGGTCCTCATGGGCTTTGGCACGGACAAGGCCTGCTACATCATCAGCACCGCCCATGAGCGCATTGAGCAGCGCATCATGACGGAGATGGAGCGGGGCGTGACCCGCTTTGACACCGTGGGCGCCTATTCCGGCAAAAGCAGCAAAATGCTGCTGTGCGTGGTGGGGCGCTTTGAAGCCATGAAGGTGAAGTCCATTGTGAATGACGAGGACGAGCGGGCCTTCATGTTCATCACCGACACCCATGAAACCCTGGGCGAGGGCTTTGCCCAGTTGGTTGAGGAGGACGTTTGATGGCCTATCAGTCCCTGTATCGCACCTACCGGCCCCAGACCTTTTCCCAGATGGTGGGCCAGGATGCCATTGTGCGGGCGCTGAAAAACCAGGCGGCCCGGCAGCGGGTGGCCCATGCCTACCTGTTTTGCGGCAGCCGGGGCACCGGGAAGACCAGCGCCGCGCGGATCATGGCCATGGCCATCAACTGCGAGCAATCCAACCAAGGGGACCCTTGCCTCGTCTGCAGCAGCTGCAAGGCCTTAGCCGGCGAAACCACCCTGGATGTGTTTGAGATGGACGCCGCCAGCAACAGCCGGGTGGAGGAAATCCGGGAGATGCTGGCCCGCACCGACTACCCGCCCCAGTTTGTGCGCTACAAGGTGTACATCATCGACGAGGTCCACATGCTGTCCAACGCTGCCTTCAACGCCCTGCTGAAAACCCTGGAGGAGCCGCCCCCCTACATGGTGTTCATCCTGGCCACCACCGAGCCCCAGAAACTGCCCGCCACCATCCTTTCCCGCTGCCAGCGCTTTGACTTTGGCCGGATCCCGGAAGCGGACATCGCCGCCCGGCTGAAACTGGCCCTGTCAGAGGACCTGCAGGCGGACGAAGGCGCCCTGCAGCTCATCGCGGCCACCGCCCAGGGCAGCATGCGGGATGCCTGGAGCCTGATGGACATGTGCCTGGGGATGGACCCGGAATTGACGGAAGAAAAAGTGCGCCACGCCCTGGGCGCTGTGAGCCAGGAGTTTTTATATGATTTCCTGGATGCCCTCATCAAAGGGGACACCGGGGCTGCCCTGGGCCTCGCCGACCAGCTGATGCGCGCCGGGCGGGATGTCCAGGTGAGCCTGCGGGAGTTTTCCACCCACCTGCGCCAGGTGCTGGCCTTCAAATGGACCGGGAAAGGCATCACGGACACCACGGCGGAGCAGGCCGCCCGGCTCAACGCCCAGGCCCAGGCTGCCTCTGCCAGCCTGCTGCTGTTCATCCTGGAAAAATCCATGCAGGCCGAGCAGGACGCCCGCTGGTCCGTGTCCCCCCGGGCGGTGCTGGAGCTGTTTGTGCTGCGCAGCACCCAACTGCAGCAGGAAGGCAACACCAGCGCTGTCATCACCCGGCTTTCCCAGGTGGAGCACCAGCTGTCCCGGATGGCAGAGGGTCAGCCTGCAGCCCCGGTGAAGCGGGAGGCGGTGCCGGCCATCCAGCCGGCGGACCCAGTGCCGGTGCAGAAAAAAGCGGCAGCAGAGCCGGCCGTCATGGCGCCGGAACCGGCCGTGCGCCCGGAGGACATCGCAGCCTTCTCCCGGCAATTGCCGAAGGAGGCCCCTGCCGTACCAGCAGCCCCTGCCCCGCCCGAAAAAGAGGAAGCCAA
>DAITOE010000178.1:0-3658 GCA_036834245.1 Clostridia bacterium
AGGCTGTCCAGCTCCTGCTGGGTCTGGCTGCGCAGCGCCTGGGCGTGCTGGTTGGCATTTTCCAGGATTTCCTGGGCCTGGGCTTCTGCCCGGGCCAGCACGGTGGTCTTGGAGACCAGCTCATCCGCCTGGGCCTTGGCATCCTCCACCATGTGGTGGGCGCGGGCCTGGGCATCGGCCAGGACAGCGCTGGCCTCGTCCTCGGCAGCCTTGCGGGTCTGGCCGGCGTAGGCATCGGCGCTTTCCTTGGTGGACTGGGCATAGTTGTTGGACTCGTTCACCGTGCCCTGGGCCTGGGCCATGGCCTGCTGGATGGTTTCTTCCGCCTTGGCCTTGGCATCTACCAGGATGTGCTCCTCGTTCTCCAGGATCTGCTGGGCAGTTTCCAGGGAGGGGTCGTAGGAGGAGATGATGCGCTTGAGCAGGTCCACCGCGGTGCTCTGGTTGATCATGACAGAGTCCGTCAGGGGGATTTTCTTGGCGTTTTTCAGCAGCAGGGTCAGTTCATCTGCCAGGGCAAATACTTCTGTTTTAGACATGGGCGCCTCCTTCGTTGCGGTTTTTATTTTTTGCAATCTGATTTATCACGACCTGTTTCACACAGGTGGGCACAAAATGGTCAATCTCCCCGCCAAAGGAAGCAATCTGGCGCACCAGGGAGGAGGACACCGCAGCGACCGCGCTGCTGGCTGGCAGCAGCACCGTTTCCAGCCCCGGGGACATCATGGCGTTGGCGTGGGCCATGGCGGTTTCCGTGTCCAAATCCCCGGCATTGCGCACCCCTTTGATGATGAGGGAGGCACCTTCCCGGCGGGCCAGGTCCGTCAGGAGGCCGTCGTCGGCGACCACTTTGACCCCGGACAGGTTTTCTTCACAGCAGGCGGCGACGATCAGCAGCTTGCGCTGCTCCAAAGACAGGAAGCCCTGTTTGTCCGGGTTCACCATGATGGCAACCACCAGCTCGTCCATAAAGGCCAGGGCGCGGCGGATGATGTCCATATGCCCCCGGGTGACGGGGTCGAAGCTGCCTGGAAAAATGGCCTTCACGCGGGTTCTCCTTTGCGGGTGATGATGTATAGACGGGTCTGCCCGTAGCGGCGGTTCTGCTGAATCTCCAGGGCGTCCGGCAAACCTGGGGCGGTCTGCGTGCTCTGTTCCAGGATGATGTGCCCGTCCCTGTCCAGCAGGTCTGCTGCCACCA
The DNA here is from genome assembly GCA_036834245.1 of Clostridia bacterium. Taxonomy (GTDB): domain Bacteria; phylum Bacillota; class Clostridia; order Christensenellales; family Aristaeellaceae; genus UBA6115. The sequence goes on from DAITOE010000178.1 coordinate 1,202, forward strand.
GGGCTGCAAGCACCGGTTCTGCATCCATTTTATAGGGTGGGTCTAAAAAAATCAAATGAAACTGCTGTTTCCGGGCCTGCAGCTGGCGGATGGCCTGCTGCCAGTCGGCCTGCAGCAGCTGCGCTGCATCCGCCAGCTGCAGCCGGCGCAGGTTCTCACTGATCGCTTGCCGCGCTGCCTGCTGCCGGTCGCAGAAAACCGCCAGGGATGCGCCCCGGCTCAGGGCTTCCAGGCCCATGGCGCCGGAACCGGCAAACAAGTCCAGCACCCTGCTGCCTGCCAGCTGCCCTTGGAGGATGTTGAACACCGCCTCCCGCACCATGGAGCGGGTTGGGCGGGTGTCCACGCCCCGGGGGGTGGTGATGAGGCGGGAGCGGTGGGTTCCGCCCAGGATGCGCACTGCCATCAGACCAGTTGCCTGGGTTCCTGTTTTTTGGGCTGCTGGCGCTTGCGCTGTTTCCGGGCCGCCCGGCGGGCGTTGCTGGCGATGCCGCCGTGCACCAGGGACCGGTAGGCCTCGCCCCGCATATAGCCCACGCCATAAAACATCGGCGCCACCAGCACCAGAAGGGGCGACAGGCGCTCCACCACCAGCAGGGCATCCGCGTTGCGGGCGCCCACCATGTTCACAAAGGGGAAGACCAAAAGGCGCACCACCAGGCGCAGGACGTCCACCACGCCGATGCCGGCATGGTCATGGTAATAGGCCAGAGCCAGGCCGATGTCCGACCGGGTTTCGTAAGCCCCCACCCAGGAGGGCAGCGCCCCCAGGGTGTAGTGATCCTTCACTGCCACCACAGCATATGCCAGGCAAAGAACTACCAGGATCAGGGCGCCGGACAGGGCGGTGACAAAGCCCTTCAAAGGGTGGAAACAGCGGTCCCGGTCCTCCCGGGACACCGGTTTGCCCGCCTCCTGCCGGGACAGGGCAATCTCGGCAAAGCTGACATCCCCCTCCCCCACCCGGGCGCCGTTGGAATACATGAGGCCGGCAAAAGCGGCCACCACCACCAGGTTCACCAGGATGCGCAGCCAGGGCACGTCAATCACCATCAGTTGCCCCAGGAAGAAGAACATCACCGCAGACAGCAGCAGGTACAGCAGGATGCGGCCGCCCCTGGCCACCGCCAGGCGCGAGAAGGCGTTGCCCTTCAGGTAGGGCTTCTTGATTTGCAGTTTGGCCTGCTTGGTTTTTCCGGCTGTCTTTGTCATGTTCTGTGCGTCCCCTTCATGCAATCACTCGTTCAAATATACCCTGGGCACCCGGGAGGAGATGGACAGCAGCACCTCATAGGAGATGGTGCCGGCCAGGTTTGCCAGTTCATCGGCCGTGATTTCTTCGTCCCCGTCCCGGCCAATCAGGGTGGCGATGTCCCCGATTTTGACATCCTTCACATGGCTGACATCCACCATGGTCTGGTCCATGCAGATGGTGCCCAGCACCCGGCAGCGGGTGCCGCCGATTAACACCTGTGCCTTGTTGGACAGCACCCGGTGAAAGCCGTCCCCATAGCCCACCGCCAGGGTGGCCACCTTCATGGGGTGGCTTGCTGTCATGGTGGCGCCGTAGCTGACGGAATCCCCCGGGCCGATCTCCTTCACATGGATGATTTCGGTAATCCAGGACAGGATGGGCTTCAAGGGCACCGGGGTCTTGACCGGGGGATAGCCGTACAGGGAAATGCCGGCCCGTACCATGGAAAAACGCGCGTCCTCCCGGACCAGGGCTGCAGAGCTGGCGCTGGCATGGACCAGCAGGCCCGTGGGCAGCAGGCGCAGCATCTCCGCGAAGCGCACCAGCTGGGCATCCGTCATCGTGGAATCCGGGCTGTCTGCGCAGGCAAAATGGGTGAATACCCCCTTTAAGCGCACCCTGGGCATCATGTACATCAGGTCCAACAGGGCAGGCAGCTCCGCCTTGTCCCGCACCCCGATGCGGTTCATGCCGGTGTCCAGTTTCAGGTGGACCTGGGCCGTCTTGCCCGCCGCCTGGGCCGCCTCGTTGGCATAGCGCAGGTGGGCTTCCGTGTGGACGGTGAGGGTAAGATCATACAGCACGGCCTGCTGGGTGGTGGCCTGGGAGAGCCCCTCCAGCACCAGGATGGGCAGGGTGATGCCGGCCTGCCGCAGGATGACCCCTTCCTCCGCCAAGGCCACCGCCAGGAAATCTGCCTGCTCCTCCTGGGCGGCCTGCGCAATCTGCACCAGCCCGTGGCCGTAGGCATTGGACTTGACCACGGCCATCAACTTGACCGCAGGCCCCAGGGCCTTCCTCAGCGCCTGGACATTCTGCCGGAACACATCAAGGTGAACCCTTGCGATTGTTTGTCTCACGTGGCGGCAACCTTCAGCTTTCATCCAATTGGCGGCAGCCTGCTGTTTGCGCGCTGCCAGGCTCATTTACAGATACAGGGATTATAACACACCCGGACAAATCTTTGCCAGTTTGCAAAATCA
>DAITOE010000179.1:0-3630 GCA_036834245.1 Clostridia bacterium
CGCACCCCTTCCTTGTGGAAGGTTTCTTCCAGGGCCTTGGCGTTTTTCACGATCTGTTCGGAGTATTTCTTGAAGGAGGGCTGCAGGGCTTCCTTGAAGCAGATGGCCTTGCCGGCGATGATGTGCATCAGGGGGCCGCCCTGGATGCCGGGGAAGATGGCCTTGTCAATGGCCTTTGCCAGCTCCGCCGTGCACAGGATCAGGCCGCCCCGGGGGCCGCGCAGGGTTTTGTGGGTGGTGGAGGTGACCACGTCGGCATAGGGGATGGGGCTGGGGTGCAGCCCGGCGGCCACCAGGCCGGCGATGTGGGCCATGTCCACCATGAAGTAGGCGCCCACGGCGTCGGCTGCTTCCCGGAAGCGCTTGAAATCAATCTGCCGGGAATAGGCGGAGGCCCCTGCAATGATGAGCTTGGGCTTCACTTCCTTCGCCTTTTCAATCAGGGCGTCATAGTCGATGCGCTCGGTTTTCGGATCCAGGCCATAGGGCACAAAATTGTACAGGATGCCGGAAGCGTTCACGGGGCTGCCGTGGGTGAGGTGCCCGCCGTGGTTCAGGTTCATGCCCAGCACGGTGTCCCCGGGCTTGAGCAGGGCCATGTAGACCCCCTGGTTGGCCTGGGAGCCGCTGTGGGGCTGCACGTTGGCATGGTCGGCACCAAACAGCTCCTTGGCCCGCTCCCGGGCCAGGTCCTCCGTCACGTCCACAAACTCGCAGCCGCCGTAGTAGCGCCGGCCTGGGTAGCCCTCGGCATATTTGTTGTTCAGGGGGCTGCCCATGGCGGCCAGCACGGCATCGGTGACGAAGTTTTCGCTGGCAATCAGCTCCAGGTGGGTTTCCTGGCGGTTGCATTCGTCCTCAATGGTTTTGCGGACCTCCGGGTCAAAGTCCAGGGCTTTAGGAATGTTCCACATGCAAGCACCTCCAAAAGTGTTTTATTCTATCCAAACATTTGTACCCGGTTTTGCGCATATCAAAACCGTATGCAACATCGGGTGAACCCGCAGCACATCCCAACTTGCGCTTACTGCTGCTTCCTTCCGGACCTGACAGGGTTCACGCCATGGCATCGCACGAGGCCCGACATCACATACGGCACAGGCATCATACCAAATCAGGGCCCGGTTTGCAAGGCGCGGGCGGCGCCAAAAACAGCCTCCGGGAGGATGGCCCTCAGGCCTTGCGGGCCTTGTTCTTCCGCCCGTATTGCAGGTATTTCACCGCCTCCACCACCGGGATCACCAGCACCGCCAGGCCCATGGAGATGGCAAACTCCACGATGCTGATGTGCTCAAACTTGAAGGCGTCCCGCAAGAAGGGCACATAGATCACCGCCACCGTCAGCAGGAAGGAGGTGAGCATGGCCAGGTACAGGGGCCGGTTGTGGGTGGTGAGGGAGAAGATAGAGCGGGTGGTGGAGCGCATGTTCAGGGAGTGGAACACCTCCGCCATGCTCATGGTGAGGAAGGCCATGGTGACCCCGTCATGGGACAGGCCCTGGGCCAGGGGCACAAACTCCCAGACGCCGGACTCATGGTAATGGCCGATGAAATAGGCGATCAGGGTCAGTACCGCCACCATGACGCCCTGGTACAGGGCGCCGATGCCCAGGCCGCCGGCAAAGACGCCTTCGTTCTTGTCCCGGGGCGCCCGGTGCATGATGTCCGGGTCCGGGGTTTCAAAGCCCAGGGCCAGGGCGGGGAAGGTGTCGGTGATGACGTTGATCCACAGCAGGTGCACCGGCTCCAAGATAATAAAGCCCAGCATGGTGGCCACGAAGATGGACAGCACCTCGGCGAGGTTGGAGGACAGCAGAAACTGGATGGCCTTTTTGATGTTGTCATAGATGCGCCGGCCCTCCTCCACGGCGCTGACGATGGTGGCAAAATTGTCGTCCGCCAGCACCATGTCCGCCACGTTCTTGGTGACATCGGTGCCGGTGATGCCCATACCCACGCCGATGTCCGCCTTTTTGATGGAGGGGGCGTCGTTCACCCCGTCACCGGTCATGGCGGTGACCTGGTTTTGCTCCTGCCAGGCGGTGACGATGCGCACCTTGTGCTCCGGCTGCACCCTTGCATAGACAGAATATTTTTCGATGTCCCGCTTCAATTCGGCGTCAGTGATGCCGTCCAGCTGGGCGCCGGTGATGGCCTCCTCGGCCGAATCGATCATCTCCAGCTGCTTGGCGATGGCCACAGCGGTGTCCTTGTGGTCCCCGGTGATCATGATGGGGCGGATGCCCGCCTCCCGGCACTGGGCCATGGCGGGGATCACCTCCGGCCGCACCGGGTCTACCATGCCCACCAGGCCCAGGAAGACCAGGTCCTGCTCCAGGGTGCCCGGCTGCTGGTCCTTGGGCATGGTCTCCCATTCCCTGGTGGCCGCTGCCAGCACCCGCAGGGCCCGGCTGGCCATCTGGGTGTTCTGGTCCAGGATTTCCTTGCGCTTGTCCTCGGTCATGGGCCGGGCCTGCTGCCCGTCCCAGAAGGATACGCACTGGCGCAGCAATTCATCCGGGGCGCCCTTGGTGTACTGGCGCAGGCGCCCCTCCGAATCCTTCACGATGGTGGACATCAGCTTGCGCACGGAGTCAAAGGGCGCTTCCCCCACCCGCTCGTTGTCAGCCTTCAAATCTGGCTTGGGCATGCCCAGGCTGGCGGCATAGGCCACCAGTGCGTTTTCCGTGGGCTCGCCCACCGCCTGGCCGTCCTCCCATTCCGAGTCCGAGGCCAGGGCCATGGCGCGGGCCAGAAATTGCTCATCCTCCGTGAAGGATTCCACCACCGTCATCTTGTTCTGGGTCAGGGTGCCGGTTTTGTCCGAGCAGATGATCTGGGTGCTGCCCAGGGTCTCCACCGCGGTGAGGCGCCGGATGATGGCGTTCCTGCGGCTCATGTTGGTGACCCCCACAGAGAGGACGATGGTCACCACCGTGGCCAGGCCCTCGGGGATGGCAGCCACCGCCAGGGACACCGCAATCATGAAGGTGCGCAGCACCGTGGGCAGGCTGTAGTCCCCGGTGCGCAGCAGGGAAAACACAAAGATGAAGGCGCAGATGAGCAGCACCAGGTAGGTGAGGACCCGGCTTAGCTGGGACAGCTTGATTTGCAAAGGGGTCTGCCCCTCCACCGTCTGGCTGATGGCGTGGGCAATCTTGCCCATCTCCGTGTCCATCCCGGTGGCGGTGACAACAGCCCGGCCCCGGCCGTACACCACCGTGGAGCCCATGTAGCACATGTTCCGCCGGTCCCCCAGTGTGATGTCCGTCAGGCCCTCGGGCAGGTGCATGGCCCCCGGGTCCTTGGTGACGGGGACGGATTCCCCGGTCAGGGCAGCTTCCTCAATCTGCAAACTGGCGCTTTCAATGATGCGGCAGTCGGCTGGCACGGCGGTGCCCGCCTCCATCAGCACCACGTCCCCCACCACCAGGTCCTCGGAGTGGATCTGGGTCACCTGGCCGTCCCGCAGCACCAGGGAGGTGGCGGCGGACATGGACTGCAGCGCCTCGATGGCCTTCTCCGCCTTGTTTTCCTGGTAGACCCCCAGGCCGGCGTTCAGCAGCACCACCGCCATGATGATCACCAGGTCGGTGAGCCCCTCCCCGGACATCAGGCTGGTGATGCCGGA
>DAITOE010000180.1:0-3580 GCA_036834245.1 Clostridia bacterium
GATCAACGCCCAGTGGCATGACTACCTCACCCATGACATGACGGAGGAGGAGAAGGGCCAGCTGGAGGTGCTGCTGGAGAAGATGCGCAGGCGGGCTTCCGTCTGGGACCGGGAGCGGGGGGAGGAGGCATGAAAAAAGTCCTGGCCTATTTGCACCCCCACCGCCTGGCCCTGTCCTGGACTCTTTTTGTCAAGTTCATCGCCTCCATCCTGGACCTGTTCATCCCCTTCATCCTGGCCATTATCTTGGATGACATCGTGCCCTTAAAGCAGCCTTCCCTGGTTGTGCTCTGGGGGGGCGGCATGGCTGTGTGCGCCGCATTGTCCGTCACCCTCAACATCTACGCCAACCGCACCGCGGCCCTGACCTCCAGCCGGGTCACCCGCAGCCTGCGCCACGACCTGTTTTCCAAAATGATCCACCTGTCCATGGCCCAGTTTGACACCGTCAGCCTGTCCTCCGCCGTTTCCCGCCTCACCACGGACACCTACAACATCAACGTCTTCCTAAACCGCACCCAGCGCATGGGGGTGCGGGCGCCCATCCTCTTAATCGGCGGTCTCATCTTAACCAGCATCCTGGACATCCGCCTAACCCTGGTCCTGGCCCTCACCCTGCCCGTCATCGCCGCCATCGTCTACTTCGTGACCAAGAAGTCCGTGCCCCTTTTTGACAAACAGCAGACCGTCCTGGACAAAATGGTCCGGGTGCTCCAGGAGAACATCGTGGGGGTGCGGGTCATCAAGGCCCTGTCCAAGACCGACTACGAAAAAGAGCGCTTTGACGGCGTCTCCGGCAAGCTGGCCGAGGTGGCCCGCCAGGCCGGCAGCGTGGTGGCCGTCAGCAACCCCTTAAGCGCCATCACCTTGAACCTGGGCCTCTCCGCCTGCGTCTTGGCCGGGGCCTACCTGGTCAACAGCGGCCTCTCCCGCCCGGGCAGCATCATCGCCTTCATGAACTATTTCACCATCATCTCCCACGCCATGATGGGCATCACCCGGATTTTTATCATGTCCTCCAAGGGCATCGCCTCCGCCCGGCGCATCGAGCAGATCCTGGAGATGGAGGAGGACCAGCCCCTCCTGCCCGGGGACCGGCACAACAGCCCCTACCACGTGCAGTTTGACGATGTCTGCTTCAGCTACAACGGCGTGGAGGACAACCTCTGCGGCATCAGCTTCGCCCTCAAACAGGGGGAGACCCTGGGCATCATCGGCGCCACCGGCAGCGGCAAATCCACCCTGGCCGGCCTCCTGCTGCGCCTCTACGATGTGGAGCAGGGCCGCATCCTCCTGGACGGCCGGGACATCCGCTCCATCCCCCGGGAGGACCTGTCCGACCGGGTGGGAGTTACCTTCCAGAGCGACTTCATCATGGCGGCCACCATCAGGGACAACATCGCCTTTTTCCGGGACCTCACCGACGAGGAAATCCTCCGTGCCGCCGAAGCCGCCCAGGCCATGGAATTCATCAACGAAAAAGAGGGCGGCCTCAACTACGAGGTGGAGTCCCGGGGCAACAACCTCTCCGGCGGCCAGAAGCAGCGGCTCTTAATCGCCCGGGCCCTGGCCGGCAAGCCGGACCTGCTCATCCTGGACGATGCCTCCTCCGCCCTGGACTACCGCACCGATGCCAGCCTCCGGAAGGCCTTGGCCCAGGGCTTCCCCGGCACCACCAGCATCATCATCGCCCAGCGGGTGTCCTCCATCAAGGGCGCTCACCACATCTTGATGCTGGAGGACGGCCGGGCCATCGGCCAGGGCACCCACGATGAGCTGATGCGCACCTGCCCCCCCTACCGGGACATCGCCATCACCCAGATGGGGGCCATGGGGGACCTGAACGGGGACGAAGCCCCCGCAGAAGGGAGGATCGCATGAGCAACCAGTTGATTAGAGGCGGCCGCTGGTCCCGCAACGACATGCGGGAGGACAAGCGCGCCCTGCCCACCGCCCGGATGTCCCGCTGGCAGATTGTCAAGCGCCTCTGGCGCTACCTGGGCCGCAACCGCGCCCTGCTGGTGCTGGCCGCCCTCCTCACCTTTACCTCCAGCTCCTTAGGGCTGGTGGGGCCCCGCCTGTCCGGCCTGGCCATTGATGCCATCGGCCTGGGGCCTGGCGAGGCCAATTTCCCTGCCGTTCTCTACTATGTGGGCCTCATGGCGGCCTGCTATGTGCTGGCGGCCGGCTTTTCCTACCTCCTCAACCGCACCACCCTGCGCATGACCCGCAACATCATCTACCGCATGCGCAAGGATGTTTTCGACAAGCTGGTCTCCCTCCCCGTCAACTTCTTTGACAAATACCAGGCCGGGGAAATCATCTCTGTGGTCAGCTACGACATCGACACCGTCAACGAAAGCCTGTCCACCGATTTCCTCCAGATTCTCCAAAGCGTGGTCACCGTCAGCGTCTCCTTTGTGATGATGCTCCTCATCAAGCCCGCCCTCACCCTGGTGTTCCTGGTCACCATCCCGCTAACCGCCCTCTACACCCGCTGGATCACCGGCCGCACCCGGCCCCTCTTCCGCAAGCGCAGCCAGAAGCTGGGCGAACTCAACGGCTACATGGAGGAGATGATGGGCAGCAAGCGCCCCACCCGGGCCTATGGCCGGGAGGAGCAGGTCATTGACGGCTTTGACGAAAAAAACGAGGAGGCCGTTGTCGCCTACACCACCAGCGAGTACTACGGCACCATGATCGGGCCCTCCGTGGGCTTCATCAACAACCTCTCCCTAACCCTCATCTCCATCTTCGGCGCCCTCCTCTACCTCAAGGGCCAGATCGGCCTGGGGGGCATCTCCTCCTTCGTCCAGTACTCCCGCCGCTTCTCCGGCCCCATCAACGAGCTGGCCAGCATCCTGGGCGAACTCCAGTCCGCCTTCGCCGCCGCCGAGCGGGTCTTCCGCCTCATCGACGCCGAGCCCGAGGCCCCCGACGCCCCCGACGCCGCCACCCTCAACAACGTGGCCGGGGACGTCCAGGCCCATCACGTGGACTTCAGCTACCTCACCGGCGTGCCCGTCATCCGGGATTTCTCCATGCAGGCGCCCCCCGGTGCCCTCATCGCCATCGCCGGGCCCACCGGCGCCGGCAAGACCACCCTGGTCAACCTCCTCATGCGCTTTTACGACATCGACGCCGGCAGCATCACCGTGGACGGGAAGGACATCTACGGCCTCACCCGAAGCAGCCTGCGGGGCGCCTACACCATGGTGCTCCAGGACAGCTGGCTCTTCTACGGCACCATCTTTGACAACATCGCCTACGCACGCCCCGAGGCCACCCGGGCTGAAGTCGAAGCCGCCGCAAAAGCCGCCATGATCCACAGCTTCATCAAGAAACTGCCCCAGGGCTACGACACCATCATCGGCGATGACGGCGTCAACATCAGTAAGGGCCAGAAGCAACTCATCACCATCGCCCGGGCCATGCTCTCCGACGCCCGGATGCTCATCCTGGACGAGGCCACCTCCAACGTGGACACCCAGACCGAGCAAAAAATCCAGCTGGCCATGCGCCAGCTCATGGCCGGGCGCACCGCCTTCGTCATCGCCCACCGCCTCTCCACCATCAAAAG
>DAITOE010000181.1:0-3526 GCA_036834245.1 Clostridia bacterium
AACAAGCAAACTGTCAAGGAGGACCCAATGGCAAGAGGAAAATTTGGCGGCATGGGGGGCATGGGCGGCGGCAATATGCAGCAGCTGATGCGCCAGGCCCAGAAGATGCAGGAGCAGCTGGCCAAGACCCAGGAAGAATTGGACGACAAGGTCTACGAGGCCCAGAGCGGCGGCGGCATGGTGATGTGCAAGGTGAACGGCAAGCGTGAAATCACCGAACTGGTCATCAAGCCCGAGGCAGTGGACCCAGATGACGTGGAAATGCTGGAAGACCTGGTGATGGCGGCGGTGAACGAAGCCCTGCGCATCGGCGAGGAAACCCGGGAGGCGGCCATGGGCGCCATCACCGGCGGCATGGGCGGCCTCTTGTAAATGCGCCAGGTTGAACCCATCCAGCGCATGACGGAGGAACTGGCCAAGCTGCCGGGCATCGGCCGGAAATCGGCCCAGCGCCTGGCCTACCACCTGGCGGCCATCCCCCTGGAGGACGTCCAGGCTCTGGCCCAGGCCCTGGCCCAGGGCAGGGCAGACATCAAGCTGTGCCTGCAGTGCGGCAACTACACGGCGGAGGAGCTGTGCAGCGTCTGCGCCGACCCCAAAAGAAGGCAGGATGTCCTGTGCGTGGTGCGGGATCCCCGGGATGTGGCGGCCATGGAGCGCATGCACGACTACCAGGGCCTCTACCACGTGCTTCACGGCATTCTGTCCCCCATGGACGGCATCGGCCCCGGGGACATCCGCATCAAGGAGCTGATGGAGCGACTGGAGAATGGCGGCGTGCAGGAAATCATCCTGGCCACCAACCCGGACATCGAGGGGGAGGCCACCGCCAGCTACATCGCCCGGCTGGTGAAGCCCTTGGGGGTGAAGGTCACCCGCATCGCCCACGGCGTGCCGGTGGGCAGCGATCTGGAATACACGGACGAGGTCACCCTGGCCAAGGCCATGGAAGGCAGGCGGGAGTTGTAATGCTGCATTTTTATTACGGGGTCATGGGCTCCAGCAAGACGGCCCAGCTGCTGATGCAGCGCTACAACTACCAGCAGCTGGGGCTGCGGGTGGCCCTGGTGAAGCCGGCCATCGACACCCGGGCAGGGGCCCAGGTGGTGTATTCCCGGGTGGGCTTGCAGGCAGAGGCCGAACTGGTGCTGGAGCAGGGCCACTCCGCCCGGGAGCAGCTGCTGTGGCTGGCGGCCCGGAATGCCTGCAGCGGCTTTGAGTATGTCTTCATTGACGAGGCCCAGTTTCTAAGCCCCGAGCAGGTGCAGGAGCTGGCGGATATGGCAGACACCCTGGACATCTTCTGCTACGGCCTCAAAACCGATTTCCAGGGCAATTTCTTCCCTGGCTCCGCCGCCCTGCTTCGCCTGGCAGAGGAGATCCACGAGGTGCCCGGCGGCCTGTGCTGGTGCGGCGCCAAGGCCACCATGAACACCCGGATCGATCCGGAGGGCAATGTGATCAAAACCGGGGAGCAGGTGCTGATTGACAACCAGCAGGAGATCCGCTACATCGGCCTGTGCTATCAGCACTGGCGCAAGGGCATCAGCCGTGGCTGAGTGGTTTTCTGATATCCAGCCGGCCTGGTATGGGATGATGGCCATCCTGGTGGTGGCGGTCATCCTTTTGTTTGTGCTGATCAGGGGCCAGCGCAAGGCCCAGGCCGCATCCCAGGCCCTGTTGCAGCGCACGGAAGAAACCCTCACCGAGTATATCGAGCGGCTGATGAAGGACACCGAGGAGGCCCTGGGCACCCAGGTGCAAACCCAGCAGCAGCAGGTGCAGGGCCAGTTAAACGCCCAACAGACGGCCATGTTTGCCTGGCACGAGCGCCTGGACCAGCGCCTGGACGCCACCCTGGGCACCCAGGACCGGCGGCTGGGCCAGTTGAACGAGGTGCTCAACACCCGCTTGTCCCAGCACGACCAGAAGGTGGGGGAGATGCGGGAGACCCTCTACCAGTCCCTTACCCAGATGCGCACAGACAACGCGGCCAAGCTGGAAGAGATGCGCAAAACCGTGGACGAGCACCTGCACCAGACCCTCAACACCCGGCTGGGGGAAAGCTTCAACCTGGTGAACCAGCGCCTGGAGGCGGTGTACAAAGGCCTGGGGGAGATGAAAACCCTGGCTTCCGGCGTGGGGGACCTGAAAAAGGTGCTCACCAACATCAAAACCCGGGGCACCTGGGGGGAAACCCAGCTGGCCATGCTGCTGCAGGAAGCCCTGGCGCCCCAGCAGTACGAGGTGAACTGCGCAGTGGTCCCCGGCCGGGGCGAGCGGGTGGAGTTTGCCGTGAAGTTGCCCGGGCAGACGGACGGCCAGCCCGTCTACCTGCCCATTGATGCCAAATTCCCCCTGGAGGACTATCAGCGGCTGCAGTCCGCCCAGGAATCCGGGGACAAGATGGCCCTGGACAGCGCCGCTGCTGCCTTGGAGCGGGCCATCCTGCGGGAAGGGGAGCGCATCGCCGGCAAATACATCAAGCCCCCCTACACCACGGATTTCGCCATCCTGTACCTGCCGGTGGAGGGCCTGTATGCCGAGGCCCTGCGCCTGCCGGGCCTGGCGGAGCGTCTGCAGCGCCAGCACCGGGTGTCCCTGGCGGGGCCCACCACCCTGCTGGCCCTCCTCAACAGCCTGCAGATGGGCTTCCGCACCCTGGCCATCCAGCACCGAAGCGCCGAGGTCTGGCGGCTGCTGAGCCAGGTGAAGGCCGACTTCACCGCCTTTGGCGACATCCTGGAAAAAACCCAGACCCGCCTGCGCCAGGCCAGCGAGTCCATCGACCTGGCCAACCGCCGCACCCGCACCATCACCCGCAGGCTTCACGCCGTGGAGTCCCTGGAGGAAGGCGGCGAAAGCCAGTTCCTGCCGCCTGATGACGAGGAAGCAGCCCACCTGCGGCTGCTGGAGGAAGACATCGACGGCTGAGGCTGCCGGAACGGGTAAACTTCCTGTGGATGACAACACAGGAGGTTTTTTTATGACCAACAACCAGAAAGACTTGCAGTTCACCTTCGCCCACAACAATTTCAACGTGATCGACCTGGACAAATCCCTGGCCTTCTACAAGGAAGCCCTGGGCCTGCATGAATTGCGCCGCAATGAAAAGGAAGACTTCACCCTGGTGTTCCTGGGGGACGGCGTCACGAACTACCAGCTGGAGCTCACCTGGCTTAAAAACTGGGGCAAGCCCAGTTACAACCTGGGGGACAACGAGTTCCACCTGTGCTTCCGGGTGAACGACTATGACGCCGCTTACAAAAAGCACAAGGAGATGGGGGTTATCTGCTACGAAAACCCCGGCATGGGCCTGTATTTCATCGCGGACCCCGACGGCTACTGGATTGAGATCGTGCCGGAGAAAAGGTAAAAAAGCCCATGAGCCATGATACACCGCGCCAGAGCCTGAACCAGGCCCAGCAGCAGGAGCTGCTGGATGCGTTGAAAAAACGCTTTGAAGGCAATATGCACCGCCACCCTGGCCTGTCCTGGGGGGAGGTTGAAAGCCGGCTGCTGGCAC
>DAITOE010000182.1:0-3447 GCA_036834245.1 Clostridia bacterium
CATGAACCTGCTCAACGGCTTCACGGGGCTGTTCTCCCTGGGCCAGGCGGGCTTCATGCTGATCGGCGCCTACACCTATGCTATCTTCACCATCGAGACCGCCAGCCGCAACCAGGTGTATCAGTACTATGGCGGCGGCCTGGTGCAGTTCATGCTGCCGCCCCTGGTGGCCATTGTCTTGGCCGGGCTGGCAGCCGCCTTCTTCGCCTTCCTCATCGGCCTGCCGGTTCTGCGCCTGAAAAGCGACTACCTGGCCATCGCCACCCTGGGGTTTGCGGAGATCATCCGGGCGGTGTTCCAGTATGACGGCCTGGGGCCCATCACCAACGGCTCCAACCTGCTGCGCAAGTTCACCGTGTTTGGCACGGCGCTGTATCCCTTTGTGGTGGCGGGGGTGTGCATCGCCCTGATTGCCCTTTTGATCCACTCCACCTACGGCCGGGCCTTCAAGGCCATCCGGGATGACGAGATTGCGGCGGAAGCCATGGGCATCAACCTGTACCGGCACAAGCAGATGGCCTTTGTCATCAGCAGCTTCTTCGCCGGCGTGGGCGGCGCCCTCCTGGCCATGTACCAGACCACGGTGCAGGCGGCGGCCTTCACCTCGGCCATGACCTATGAAATCCTGCTGATTGTGGTCATCGGCGGCATGGGCTCCATCTCCGGCTCCGTGATGGCCAGCTTCCTGTTTGTGGCGGCCAGCGAATGGTGGCTGCGCTTCCTGGACAACAAGACGGTGATCGGCAGCTTTGAGGTGCCCCTCCTGCGCTCCGGCTTCCGGATGGTGGCCTTTTCCGTGGTGATCATGCTGGTGGTGCTGTTCTACCGCCAGGGCATCATGGGCGACAAGGAGCTGAGCCTAAGCCGCATCGCCAGGCGGCTGGGCCGCAGGAAGGAAGGTGGCAGCCATGACTGAACCGGTATTGGCCCTAAAGCACATCACCATGCAGTTTGGCGGCGTAGTAGCGGTGGACAACCTCACCATGCACATCAACAAGGACGAGATCGTGGCCTTGATCGGTCCCAACGGCGCCGGGAAAACCACGGCCTTCAACTGCATCACCGGGGTGTACACCCCCACCAACGGCCAGGTCTACTACGAAGGCCAGCTGATTGTGAGCAACCGGCCCGAGGGCAAGATGAAGGCCCTGTACGCCGGCAGCTACAAGGAATATCCCAGGGAGGTGGTGGTGAACACCCCGGACCGCATCACCAAAAAAGGCGTGGCCCGGACCTTCCAGAACATCCGCCTGTTCAAGACCCAGACGGTGTTTGAAAACGTGCTGATTGCCACCCACCTGCACAAGACCAGCAACCTCTTCACCGCCGCCCTGCGCTTCAACCACAAGGAGGAGCGCCAGATGCGGGAGCATGCCATGTACATGCTGGAGGCTGTGGGCCTCACCGCCATGAAGGACGAATTGGCCACTTCCCTCCCCTACGGCATGCAGCGCCGGCTGGAGATTGCCAGGGCCCTGGCCACCCGGCCCCGCCTGCTGCTGCTGGATGAGCCCGCCGCCGGCATGAACCCCCAGGAGACCGAATCCCTGGCCCGGTTCATTGTGGACATCAGGCAGCGCTTTGACCTGACCATCTTTTTGATTGAGCACCACATGGACCTGGTGATGGACATCTCCGACCGCATCTACGTCATCGACTTCGGCCGGCAGATTGCCACCGGCATCCCGGAGGAAATCCAGGACAACCAGGATGTCATCACAGCCTATCTGGGGGTGTATGAAGAATGAGCTTGCTGACAGTCAACAACCTGCAGGTCAGTTACGGCGGCATCGAGGCCTTGAAGGGCATCTCTTTTTCGGTGCCGCGGGGGCAGATCGTCACCCTGATTGGCGCCAACGGCGCCGGTAAATCCACCACCCTCAGGGCCATCTCCGGCCTGGTGCCGGTGAAGGCCGGAGGCATCACCTTTGACGGGCGGGAAATCACCTCCCTGGTCACCAGCAGCATCGTGAAGGAGGGCATCGTCATGGTGCCGGAGGGGCGGCGGGTCTTCCCCAACCTGACAGTGATGGAAAACCTCCGGATCGGCGCCTTCCTGCGCAAGGACCAGGCGGAAATCAACGCCTCGGTGGACTATGTGTTTGAGCGCTTCCCCCGGCTGCAGGAGCGCCACTGGCAATTGGCCGGCACCCTCTCCGGCGGGGAGCAGCAGATGCTGGCGGTGGGCCGCGCCCTGATGGCCAGGCCCCGGCTGCTGATGATGGACGAGCCCTCCCTGGGCCTGGCGCCCCTGGTGGTGAAGGAAATCTTCGGCATCATCGGACGGCTGCGGGAGGAGGGCATCACCATCCTGCTGATTGAGCAAAACGCCAACGCCGCCCTCCATGCCGCGGACTACGGCTATGTGCTGGAAACCGGGCGCATCACACTGGAGGACACCGGGACCGCCCTGTTGAACAACCAGAGCGTCCGGGATGCCTACCTGGGCTCCGCCAGAAAGCGGAAATGGAAGGTGGAGCAGGAGAACTGACCGTATCACGGGGAAAACCTGTACAGGACGATGGGATCTTGCCCCCGTCCTGTTTTGTTGCCTGGGGTGCGGAATGTGGTTATAATCCGTTGGAAGAAACGAGGTGTTTTGATGGAATGGATTGAGGCCAGCGTGACCACCACCACCGGGGCTGCGGACGCTCTGTCGGAGCTGCTGATGCGCCACGGCGCCAAGGGCACCCAGATCCTGGACCGGCTGGATGTGCCCCAGGCAAATGACTGGACGGGCTATGGCGAAATCTATGGTGCAGACATGAAGGAAGGCCTGCCCCCGGAGGTCACGGTGAAGGCCTGGTTTGCCAGTCCCGAGGATGTGGCCCAGGCAAAGGCAACCGTTAAGACCCTGAAGCAGATGGCAGGCTTTGACCCCGGCACCCTGGTCTTCACAGAGACCCGGGTGCAGGAGGAGGACTGGGCAGAAAACTGGAAGCAGTATTACAAGCCCATGCGGGTGGGGCAGCGCCTGGTAATCAAGCCGGTGTGGGAGGACTATGAACCCCGGGCGGAGGACCTGGTGATTGACATGGACCCGGGCATGGCCTTTGGCACCGGCAACCATGAGACCACCAGGCTCTGCCTTCAAATGATTGAGCAGCACTACACCGGCGGCCGCGCCCTGGACATCGGCACCGGCTCGGGCATCCTGGCCATTGCCCTGGCCAAACTGGGGGCGGCGGACGTGACCGCTGTGGACCTGGACCCGGTGGCGGTGTCCGCCGCCCGGCAGAACGTGGCGCGCAACGGGCTGGAAGAGCAGATCGCGGTCCTTCAGGGCGATCTGGCACAGGATGTTGAGGGCCCCTATGCTTTTGTCAGCGCCAACATCCTGGCAGATGTGGTCATCAGCCTGGCGAACCCCATCAAGCCGCTGCTGGCGGAGGGTGCCCGGATCGTTGTGTCCGGCATCATCAAAGAGCGCCGGCAGGATGTCATCGA
>DAITOE010000183.1:0-3429 GCA_036834245.1 Clostridia bacterium
CATCAAAAATCCTCGCCCCATGAGTGCATTAACTCGTGTGTTTGGTATTTAGGGGCTAAAGGCCGGAGGCGCCGGCCTCAACCACACAGTATACCCGGCACAAGCAGCGCCTCAACCTCTGGGGGGCCGGGGAATGAACTTGCTGGTGCGGGCTTTGTAGGCTGCCCAGTCCGCCCGACCCTCGTATTTCTTTTCCAACAACGGCACGCCGGACACAAACAGCAGCAGCAGGGTGATGATGAGGGGGCTGAACACCAGGAAGAAGCTCCCCGTGTCCACGCTGATGCTCATCAGGAAGATCCCCCACCACAGGAGGGCTTCGCCGAAGTAGTTGGGGTGCCGGGTCCAGGCCCACAGGCCCGTGGTCATGAGGCGGCCCTTGTTTTCCGGCCTGCTTTTGAAGCGGCGCAGCTGCTCGTCGCCAATGGCTTCAAAGAGGAAGCCGGCCAGGAAGAGGGCCAGGCCCAGGTACAAGAGGATGCCGGGCAGCCCCGCTGGTTCCAGGTTGCTGTACACCACGGGAAAGCCGATGAGGGCGTTCAAGGCAAACTGCAGCAGGTAGATCCTGAGGAACATGACCAGTTCAAACCGCCGGGGCCATTTCTGGCGCATGGCCTGGTAGCGGAAGTCCTCCGGCTTGCCCAGGTTGCGTGTTGCCAGGTGGATGGTCAGCCGCAGCCCCCAGAGGAGGACCGCCAGGGTGATGAGCAGGGCCCCCGGGGAGCGGGGACCCAGCAGGAAGGAGGCCAGGGCGCTGATCACAAAGCCCAGCCCCCAGAAGATGTCGATCAGGTCGTGCTTCTTCCGCTGCCTTCCCACAAGGAAGGTGAGGCAGAAGCCCAGAAACAGCAGCAGATAGACCAAAAGATAATGGTTCATCCTTCCTCCTTTTCAATCAGGGCCACGGCATAGGAGGTTTCACCGGAAAAATTGGCCACGATGGAGGAGATGCCGCAGACATATTCCGGCGGCATCCCCAGGCGTTCCTCCATTAGCCGGGCGGCCTTCAGGGCCCGGGGTTTGTCGTTGACATGGACCACGCTGTAGGACTGGACCCGGCCCTTCTTCACCTTGCCCTGCAGCAGCTTGTCGCTGCGCTTCCGGGAGAAGGACAGCCCGGTGATGCTGCCCGCCCCCTCCTGGTTGATGGTGACTAGGGGCAAAAAGCCGATGGCCTGCAACAGGCCGCCGATGCGCCGGTTCAGCCGGCCGGAGGCCACCATGGCCTTCAGGTTGGGCAGGCTGACGTAAATCTGGGTGCGGCTGCGCAGGGCCTCCAGCTCATCGGCCACCGCGTCCAGGCCCGCGCCTTCCTGCAAACGCCGGGCGGCGTGCAGGGCCAGGAGGCCCTGGGCCCCGGAGTTGCGCCGGGAATCCACCAGGCGCACCCTGGTCCCATGCCCTTCCTTCAGATATTCCTCGCAGCGGGCGTGGATGCCGGACATGTTGGAGGACACCGTCAGGATCAGCACCTGGTCGTAGGCCTTCAGGACGGGGTCCAAAAAGCAGCGCAGCTCCGCCAGGTTCATCTGGCTGCTGGACAGCTTGCCGGCCAGGCGCTTCACCCGGTCAAAGGAGATACTGCGCTTGTCCTGGTAGGAGACCCCTTCCGCCAGCAGGTTCAGGGGCAGGATGTAGGCATGGGGGCCCAGCAGCTCCTCCGGCACATCGGCGATGGAATCCGTCACCAGGGCCACCGCCCCGGGGTGGGGCTGCGCCAGGGCCTGCTGCATCCTCATGTCGTCGGCCTTCACCTCCATCAGGCGGCCCAGGGCCTCCATCCGGTCCACGGCCAGGGCTGGCGCATTGGTGTGCAGGTGGATCCGGGCCAGCTTCCCCGCGGCGGACACCACCAGGCTGTCCCCCAGGGCGGTAAGCCCGGCTTTTGCTTCCTCGGTGACGGAGCCTTCGTCATGCAATTCCAGCAGCGCCTCGGTGCAGAAGCGGAAGACCGGCTGCTCCCCCAGGCGGTGGGCGGCTTCCTCCGGCAGGTCCGGGATGTCAAACAGCTCCTGGTCCGCCGGCTGCGCCTTGCCCTGCAGGCCGGCCAGGAAGGCCTCCGCGAAATAGTAGAAGGCCATGGCCCCGGCGTCCGGCGCTTTCAAGGCCTTTTGCTCCGGCAGCACCGTGGCGCTTTCCCGCACCGCCTCCTCCAGGCGGCTCAGGGCGGTCTGGCTGATGGCCTCCAGCCCCTGGCTGTCCGCCAGCCTTTGCTGAAAGCCCTCCTTGAAGCTGTACATGGCGCTTAGGATGGTGCCCTCCCGGGGCTGCTGCAGGGAGCGGTAGGCGCTGTGATAGCCTTCCTGAAACAGGGCCAGCAGTCCCTCCAGGCTCAGGGCGTCCGCGATGTCCTCCCGGGCCTGGGCCAGGGCAGTCCTGAAGCCGGAAAAATACTGGGAGAAGATGGCGCCGCTGCTGCCCCGGGCAGACATCAGGGACAGCTCCGACAGCTTCACCAGCAGGGCTTCAAAGCTGGCGGCCTGGGGCAGCTGCTGACGCAGCTGATGCATCATGTAGGCCAGGTTGTTGCCGGTGTCCCGGTCGGGGACGGGAAAGCCGTTGATGCGGTTGAGCTCCTCCCGCCTGGTGATGATGCCGCTGGCGCCGCAAAGAAGCGCCTGATGGAAGGTGACGGGCTTGATATGGTGCTGCATGGGCGGCCTCCCTCAAAGAAAAATGCGGACTGTGATGCCGCTGGTGGCGGCGGTGACAAAGCTGCCCCAGGCGAGGTCAATCAGGGTGATGTTCAGGGGCCAGCCCTTCAGGGTGGCCAGGTTGGTCAGGTCGTAGGTGGCGTACATCACCAGGCCCAAAAAGGCACCCATGTAAACGGCCTGCCAGACCGAGCCCTCCCTTAAGGCCGGGTTGATGACAAAGGCCAGGAGGGCGGCCACATACAGCAGGTAAAAGGCAGCTGCGGCTAAAAAATTGGTTCTTTCAGCCAGCAGATCGCCCAGGTGCTGCCGGTACAGCCGGGGAGCCACCAGGCCCAGCCACAGGGCGTCCAGGGCCAGGAAAATCAGGGCGGTCACCAGGTAGCGCTTGATCATGAGGCTTCCTCCTCCGGATGGCCGTTCACCATGCGCATGGTGTTGTCGATGATGGTCTGGCTGGCCTTGTTGAAGATGCGCTGCTCCTCCTGGCTCAAGCCCGCATAGCAAACCGCCTCCCATGCAGCGAGGGCCTGGCGCAGGGCGGGGACCAGCTGGGCGCCTGGCACACTCAGGGCATTGCGTATGCGCCGCCTGTCCTCCTTGCTGGCCTGCCGCAGCAGCAAGCCTTTTGCTTCCATGCGGATGAGCAGCTTGGTGACATTGCCCTTGTCCGTCTGCAGCAGCGCGCCCAGCAGGGACTGGGGGGCATCCGGCGCTTCCTCCAGCACCATCAGCACCACCATCTCCTGCCAGCAGACCCCGTGGGGCGCCAGCA